>DAWBVG010000245.1:0-9351 GCA_052279865.1 Muribaculaceae bacterium | reverse complement strand
TCGAAGAGAGGCTGTGAGAACTGGCTGTTCTTGGCATTCAATGTAATGTCTACGAGATCTGCTTTGCTCTTGACATTCTCGATAAGCCAATCCCAATTTTTCTGCTGCGAAAGCTGGCTTTCTTCGTGAACCATTTTGAGAGCTTTCTCTCCCTTCTTGCCGGGACAAACATCCACACAGTTGCCACAGCCGAGACAATCGAGCACATCAACCTGCTGCACAAATCGCATGCCGGTGAATGTCTTGCCGATAGCAGGAATCGAGTGTTCCTCTCCAAATGGAGCTGCAGTTGCTTCTTCAGGAGTCAATACGAATGGACGGATACATGCGTGAGGACAAACGAACGAACATTTGTTACATTGGATACAGTTTTCAGGATTCCACTCAGGAACGAAAGCTGCAACACCGCGTTTTTCGTAGGCTGCTGTGCCCTGCTGCCATGTGCCATCAGCGCGATCAGCGAATGCACTTACGGGAAGGAGATCGCCATCCTGCGCATTGATTGGACGGACAACATTGGTTATGAAATCTGGAGCCGGAGCCTCTGTTGAGGGTTCATCCTCAAGATTTGCCCATGCGGGATCAACATCAAGTCTGTGATACTCACCACCACGATCAACTGCAGCGTAGTTCATGTTGACCACATTCTCACCCTTCTTGCCATAGGACTTCTGGATGAATTTCTTCATCTGCTCAACAGCAAGATCTACCGGTATAACTTCTGTTATACGGAAGAATGCACTCTGGAGAATTGTGTTGGTTCGGTTGCCAAGACCGATTTCCTGAGCGATCTTGGATGCATTGATATAATAAACGGTGATGTTGTTCTTTGCGAGATAACGTTTCACCTTGTTGGGAAGATTCTTTGCAAGCTCCTCACCCTCCCAGATAGTGTTGAGAAGGAATGTTCCGTTAGGCATCAGACCGCGGAGCACATCATACATGTGAAGGTAAGCCTGAACGTGACAAGCCACGAAGTTAGGTGTGTTCACAAGATATGTGGAGCGGATCGGAGTGTCACCGAAACGGAGATGAGAGCAAGTGAAACCTCCCGACTTCTTGGAGTCGTAAGAGAAGTATGCCTGACAATATTTGTCAGTATTGTCACCGATGATCTTCACGGAGTTCTTGTTAGCACCCACAGTTCCATCGGCACCAAGACCATAGAACTTAGCCTGGAACATACCTTCCCCACCGACATTGATCTCAGGACCAACCGGAAGTGAATGGAATGTGACATCATCAACAATACCTATCGTGAAATGATTCTTGGGCTCGGAAAGTTTTAGGTTGTCATAAACTTCAACAATCTGAGCGGGAGTTGTATCTTTTGAGCTAAGACCATAACGACCGCCAACGATAAGCGGGGCGTTCTCTTTACCATAGAAACAATCTTTAACATCAAGGTAAAGAGGCTCGCCATTTGCTCCAGGCTCTTTTGTGCGGTCGAGCACTGCAATGCGTTTTGCAGTGGCAGGAACAGCAGCAAGGAAATGTTTTGCTGAGAAAGGACGATAGAGGTGAACGCATACGACACCGACTTTCTCTCCCTTTGCGCGAAGGTGATCGATTGTCTCTTTGATACACTCGGTCACACTGCCCATGGCTATAATCACGCGATCTGCCTCAGGATCTCCATAATAGTCGAAAAGACCATAATTACGACCGGTTATCTTATTGATTTCCTTAACGTAGTTCTCAACAATCTCGGGGATAGCATCGTAGTAAGGATTGCTTGCCTCACGATGCTGGAAGAATACATCAGGATTCTCAGCCATGCCGCGAGCAACCGGCTTGTCGGGATTGAGGGCGCGCTGACGGAACTCTGCAAGCGCTTCACGATCAAGCAGCGGAGCAAGATCTTCCTCGCTAAGAGCCTCGATCTTCTGGATTTCATGAGACGTGCGGAAGCCGTCGAAGAAGTTGATGAACGGTACACGACCCTTGATTGAAGCAAGATGGGCGACGGCGGAAAGATCCATAACTTCCTGAACGGAACCCTCGCAGAACATTGCAAAACCGGTCTGACGGGCAGACATTACGTCCTGATGATCGCCGAAAATACTAAGTGCATGAGATGCAAGTGTACGTGCTGACACGTGGAATACACAGGGGAGCAATTCACCGGCAATCTTATACATATTAGGGATCATCAGAAGAAGACCCTGAGAAGCAGTATAGGTTGTTGTAAGGGCTCCGGACTGAAGTGATCCGTGCACAGCACCGGCTGCACCACCTTCACTCTGCATCTCCTGAACCAATACCGTCTCGCCGAAAATATTCTTTCGTCCGGCTGCCGACCAATCATCCACATACTCTGCCATCGTCGACGACGGGGTGATGGGGTAGATTGCGGCTACTTCGCTAAACATATAACTGATATGCGCTGCGGCCTGGTTGCCGTCGCATGTCAGAAACTTCTTTGCTTTGCTCATAGTTATAATCGATTAATTTTGAGTTATCTCTTCTTTTACCTCTCTATCTTACATAACCGCTCTAAATAAAAACAAGGTAGAATGTAAGTAAGAAACTATTTAGATGCGTTCGTTTTAAGTCACAAAGTTAACAAAAAAACGCCATAATCACAACATTGAAACCAATCTTTTCTCCCCTTTGATTTTCTTACCCTTGATATTCCCCAGTATATCCTGCACCTTATCGAACGGCACCGCAGCAAGGGAATAATGATCGTAAACATCTATCTTTCCAATGCCTTGGGCATCAGCTCCACCTTCCTTAACGAGAAATCCCACTATATCTCCTTTAGATAGTTTTTCTTTCTTTCCGGCAGAAAAACGGATAGTGGCATATTCCGGTGCCTTAGGCTCACCGACAGTAGTGTCAGGATAGAGAGTGTCGTCAAAATCCGTAAATTCCCTTACATCTTCTTTGGGACCGACAAGAACATATATGTCTCCTTCCTTATCAACCCTGGCTGTTCGCCCGTTTCGATGGGTATATGTCTCCGGTGTGAGCGCCTGATGGTAATGTATGATTGATTTAACATTTTCTATGTCAAGACCGCGAGCGGCAAGGTCAGTCGCCACAAGCAGCGGACGGCTGCCGTTATTGAACATCGCCACTGCCGTTTCCCGTTCATGCTGATCAAGTGCGCCATGATATAATACGACCGGAAAGCCCCGCTTACTCAAATAATCGGCAACGCGCTCTGCACTTTCCCTATAGTTCACAAAAATTATCGAACGTTCAGGGCATCCACCCTTCGCAAGATCGGTCAGCAATGAGGCAAGCGAATCAAGTTTATCGTTGATATCAGAATCCACTCTATGCACGCGAAGACGGCTGTGAAGCTCCTTATTATCTCCAAGATAATTTATCGTAACGGGGTTGTTCAATCGCAAAAAATCCGGCAGAATATCAGCACGTGTAGCTGAAGTCAAGATATATCTGCTAACATTCTTGAGACGATCAACAATCTTCTTCATCTCTTTTTCAAAACCCAGTTCGAGCGACTTGTCAAATTCATCAAGCACAAGAATTCTTGTAGGCAAAACATCGATATTGCGCCGGTTAATGTGATCAAGCAATCTTCCCGGAGTCGCTACGATAATATCCGTACCGGCAGATAATGAATTCACCTCGTCTTCTACTTTATGACCACCATATAATTGAGTAACCTTAAAACCGGCTGCGATGGCGTTTACAATTTGCGATATCTGTATCACAAGCTCTCGAGAGGGAGCCACCACTACTGCCTGCACTCTGCCGGTCGACGGTTTGAGAATCTTCAACATCGGCAAAATAAAAGCCAGTGTCTTGCCGGAACCGGTGGGCGACAACAATATTATATCACGCGTTTCCGATGCCTGTGCCATCATTTGCTTCTGCATCGGATTCAATTCTTTAATTCCCAATTTTTCCTCCACAAGGGGAAGAAATTCTTTTTCTCTCATAATATATAAATTAAACCATCAGCTGATCTGCGACCAGTCATAGGTCTTCAAAAAACGGATTCGCAATTCGTTCCTAATCATAGCTACCGATGCGGGAGACAACGGCAATTCCTCGCCGGGATACTGTTCCACAACTGCCACGGGAGCCTCTACAAGTTCGGGGTGCGCGTTCAGCACGGCTTCAGCTCCTTGACGCGCAACATTCAATATCTGTCCGTCACTTGCAAGGTTGGCTATCTTTAGATTAAACGCTATTCCGCTCTGTTGGGTTCCCTCCATATCACCGGGACCCCTCATTTTCATGTCTGCCTCGGAAATAAGGAAGCCATCGGACGTTTCAGTCATGATACCGAGACGCTTGCGTGTATCACCTGCAATGTTATGCTTGGTCATAAGAATGCAATAGCTATGATCTGCGCCACGCCCGACTCTTCCCCGCAATTGATGCAATTGTGACAATCCGAATCTCTCGGCATTCTCGATAAGCATCACTGATGCATTGGGAACATTCACGCCGACCTCAATGACGGTCGTTGCCACAAGAATGCGCGCTGCTCCGCTGACAAACTGTTCCATCTGATAATCTTTCTCGGCAGGCTTCATCTGTCCGTGAACCATGCAGACCTTGACATCCGGAAACATGCCCCTCACTCTTTCAATCCCCTCCTCAACACTCTTCAATTCCAGTTTCGGATTCTCCTTTACAAGTGGATATACTATATATACTTGTCTTCCAGCCTTGAGCTCACGATTGATAAGCTGATTCACCTCCATTCGAGAATTATCGAATTTAAGATAGGTCTGAACAGGTTTTCTTCCGGGGGGCAGCTCATCAATCACCGACACGTCAAGATCGCCATAGACAGTCATAGCAAGAGTTCGGGGTATGGGTGTAGCAGTCATTACAAGAACATGGGGAGCCACAGCACTTTTTTTCCACATTTTGGCGCGCTGAGCGACCCCGAACCGATGTTGCTCATCGATCACTGTCAATCCAAGATTCTTAAATTGCACATTGTCTTCAATCAAGGCATGCGTACCAACTATTATATGAATATCTCCCGACAAGAGACCTTCATGAATTTCTTTACGTGCCTTAGTACGGGTGCTTCCAGTCAGCAACTCCACCCTTAATCCGATTTTCTCACCCCAGTTCCTGATTGTCTCGTAATGCTGTGAGGCAAGAATCTCTGTAGGCGCCATAATTGCCGACTGAAAACCATTGTCAGCAGCCATCAGCATCGTCATAAACGCTACCATTGTCTTCCCGCTTCCAACATCTCCCTGCAACAGGCGGTTCATCTGTCTGCCGGTGCGCATATCGTTGCGGATCTCCTTTAAAACTCTCTTCTGGGCGCCGGTGAGATCAAATGGTATAAATTTGCTGTAATAGGTATTGAAATATTCTCCGATTCTCGTCAACACGTGCCCGCGGATTCTTCTGCCTCGTTCTCGAGAATACCTGAGGATATGAAGCTGAAGATAGAACAATTCCTCAAACTTCATTCGTTCTCGTGCTTTCTGCAATTTTTCAGGATTCTGCGGAAAATGGAGATTTGACAATGCCTCCAACAAAGGCATCAACGAATATTTTTCTACGATTTCAGAAGGCAATGTTTCTCCGACTTCTTTTATTCTGACATTGCCGAATAGATTTTTTGCAAGATCGGAAATCAATCTGGTGGAATATCCGCGTTTCCGCAATTTGTCAGGAATCGAATAAACTCCACGGAAGCCTTGAGGTGGCTTGGCTGCATCATATGCATTGACTTCCGGATGCGCCATCTGCCACACATCCCGGAACTGAGTCGGCTTACCGAAAAGCACGTATGGCACGCCAGGCTGATATGCGGTCTTAAAGAAATTAACTTTTGAAAACCACACGACCTCCATAAAACGGCTGCCGTCATAAAACGATGCCTTCAAACGTTGCTTCAATCCTTCTCCTTCTGTCGTAAAGCCGACAAACCGTCCAAGCACCTGCACTGACGGCATTTCACCCGAAAATTCGGATATCTTGAAAAACCGACTGGTGTCTACATACCTGTAGGGGAAAGTGTACAATAAATCACCAAACGTGCGGATCTCAAGTTCGGCATCAAGAAGTTTTGCGCGTTTATCGCCCACTCCTTTTAGAAACTTTATGTCGGTATCAAGAAAAGACAATCTATGTCTTGGAATTATAAATGGCTGTTTATAAATTTTCCAACAATGTTGTAGCGATCACCAAATCAAACGGATCAGTGACTTTTAGATTATATGGAGATCCCTCGAAAAGAAATATGCTGTTGCCTGCCGCTTCTGCCACAGAAGCATCGTCAGTCATGTCAGGAGTAAGAGGTTCTTCATAAGCCGCTTTTAACAAGGCAGCATCAAATACCTGAGGAGTCTGCACCTTTACATAATCCTTTCGTGGCACAGCTTCGCTTGAATTTCCGTCAACGCGGCGTATAGAATCGGTCATCGGAGTTATCGGCACGGCTGCCTTATATTTCTCGGCTGCTTCCCATCCTCGTGCAATCAGCGACGGCGTGATCAACGGGCGAGCCGCATCATGAACTGCCACCAGCGCCTCTTCCCCATCAGGAACAGACATAAGTCCGTTTCTTACAGATTCCAGACGAGACCTGCCACCGCAACTTATATGCACCGCAATCTCGCGATCAGCAGCCGGGAGTTCGGAAAACAATATGTCCCAATCATCAAGAAAACCGGGATGCAACACGAGGATAATCTTTGTATCGGGATCTTCTTCATGAAAAGCCCTAACCGACCACCATAACATCGGCACACCCTTCAGCAACTGGAATTGCTTGGGAATAGAGCCGCCGGCGCGGTTTCCCTCCCCGCCGGCGACAATCACTGCATATTTATTCGGTTTCATTGATTACATGTTCATACCACCGTCAACCTGGATAACCTGACCGGTGACATAACCTGCCATATCAGATGCAAGGAATGTTGCAACATTTGCAATATCTTCCACTTTTCCGCCGCGACGCAATGGAATTTTCTTACACCACTCTTCGCGAACCTCTGCGGGAAGAGCCTCTGTCATGGCTGTCTCGATAAATCCGGGTGCAATCGCATTGGCACGAATACCGCGAGAACCGACCTCCTGGGCTATACTCTTTGCCAACGCTATCAGACCTGCCTTTGAAGCAGCGTAGTTTGACTGTCCGGCGTTACCATGAACTCCAACAACCGATGCCATATTGATTATAGAACCGGATTTCTGACGCATCATGATCGGAAGAACCGCATGGATATAATTGAATGCGGATTTCAGATTTACTGCAATAACGGCATCCCACTGCTGTTCTGTCATGCGGAGCATGAGACCGTCTTTTGTGATACCTGCATTATTCACGAGAATATCAATGCGACCGAAATCAGCCTTAATTTCCTCCACAGTCTTCTCTGTAGCTGCAAAATCCGCAGCATTTGAAGCATATCCTTTACATTTAACGCCATAAGCGGCAATCTCCTCTTCCGTCTTCTTTCCATTCTCGTCGATAACGAGATCTGTAAATGCTATGTTACATCCTTCAGATGCATACTTCAAGGCAATCTCTTTGCCAATTCCTCTTGCAGCGCCTGTTACGATCGCTGTCTTTCCTTCAAGAAGTTTCATAAATATTGTTGTTGTTATTTTGGGTCAATCTTTATTTGCTGATTCTCTCTATTTCTCCACGATGAAACAACCGCAGGAATATCCACCTCCGAATACCATCAATGCCACCTTCTCTCCGCTTTTTAACCCGTCTGCATTCTGCGCGAGAACCAGAGGGGCGGACGCGGAACCCGTATTGCCAAGCTCCTCAATGTTATTGATAAAACGATCCATCCCGAGATCAAGCTGATGCGCAACCTGCGCCACAATTCTCTTGTTTGCCTGATGACAAATATAGCGAGAGATGTCTTGAGGCTCAAGACCGGCATTCTTTAAAGAATTATTAAGAGCATGAATCATATACCTACATGCATGAATAAAGACATCTCTGCCGTCGGGCATAGTGATGCCGTCCTCTTTCGGACGCAGACAAACGCCACCCGGACCTTTGCCCAGATCTCCAAGACCTTCTGTATAGACATCAAGGATTCTTATATCCTTATCGCTTTGTCTGTCCTTGGAAATAAAATAAGCCACGGCAGCATCTCCCCATAAGTGTCCGCTTTTAGGATCCGATTCATTCGAATAGTAGGTGTTATGCTCGCTGCAAATCAAAAGAGCTTTATCAGCCTTACCCATCGCAAAATATCCCTCAATTATCTCCAGTCCATTGATAAAAGATGAACATGCCGATGAAGCGTAGACAGCTTTGGCTCCGTGAATACCAAAATACCTTTGCGCCTTGTGAGCTACGGTTGCCACTGTATCGTAAGCGCAATAATGGGCAGCAACGATCAATCCAACCTCTTTTACGTCGTAGGGAAGAGTCTTCACTGCGTCTTCAACAGCTGCGATAGCCATTGTATCCACATTTTCATCCGCAGCTGCCTTTGAACGTGACTTAATACCGGTGCGCTGCTCAATCCATTCGGAGGTCAGACCGTTCACGTTAAAGAAATGCTCGTTTGAAACCCTTCCTTGCGGCACATATATGCCCATTGAGTTGATATACATATGATTTGATTTGAAATTATTTATTTTACCTAACCATGATACCGTTAAGTATTAAATCTGCTATAACTCCCTTTATGCGCTCATCGCCGAGCCCGTATTGCGAAAGACTGTCGCGAATGTAAGGCACATCAAGACCATGAATTGCATTGACAATGACCAATGCGCATTCCTTCACATTCTTGATCTTGAAATCACCTGATTCGATTCCTTCGTGCAATATCTCCATCAGAAGCGAAGCCTCCTTCCGGGTGATAATGGCACGCGCCCTGTCAACCTTCCTGACATCACGGAAGAAACCGGCTCGCAATGATCCGTTACGGGAAACGATCTCTCGCATCGTCTGAAGACGGCACCCCACGTATTCCTGAAGTTTCTCTTCAGGAGAGATGGGCTTTGCCACTATGAAACGGAGCTTAGTCAGAAGCTGCTCCGATTCATTATCAATCACGGCATTGAATATCTCGCGCTTACTTTTGAAATAGGTATAAATAGTACGTCTGCCTTTATCAGAAGCGGAGGCGATATCATTCATCGTTGTGTTCTCCACCCCTTTCCGGGCAAAAAGCTGACGCGCAACCTCAATAAATTTTTCACGAGTTTTCTTCACCATTTCTTCATTTCAGTCGGTTATCCCACGACAAGCTTTTATAAAATAACAAATGCACTCACCGTAGAATAGCACATAATTGGGATTATTGAGCAAATTTAACAATTTTTCTTCAATTCTCACTAATAACACGCCTCTCAATTTTGATGCGCAACACAAAAAGTCTAAAAAAATGTCGTTTAACATATTTTTTAAGATTTTTC
>DAWBVG010000244.1:0-2329 GCA_052279865.1 Muribaculaceae bacterium | reverse complement strand
GCGGTATGCCGTGCCGGGCTTGAGGATAGGTTATATTGTAGCGGATGAGAAGATTGCTGCTGCCATACGAGCAAAAGGAATGCCTTGGGCGGTAAATACGCTTGCCATTGAGGCAGGACGGTATCTGCTTGACAAGGATGAGGACTATGTGATAGATGCCGGAGGCTTGCATTCGGAAGCGTTACGCATAACCGATGCATTGCGAGATATGGGTATTGTATGCACTCGGACAGATTGTAATTTCATATTATGCCGCCTGTCGGAGGGTAACGCCTCAGATCTTAAATCTTGGCTTGTTGAGAATCATGGCATACTGATAAGGGATGCGTCAAATTTCGAGAGCCTTGATGAAAGATGTTTCCGTGTGGCTGCGCAGAGTAAAGAGCAGAATGATTTGTTGATAAATGCAATTAAGGAATGGATCAGTTGAGTAGTCATTGGATGGAATATATAATAGCAGTGTCTCCGTTGTTGCTTGGTTGGATATTCGACAGAATCTTTGGTGATCCAGCCCGGCTTCCACATCCCGTAGTGGGTTTTGGTAAAGTGATATCCTTTTTCGAACATCGGTTGAATATCGGTGAAGGTAGAAAGATTAAGGGGGCGGTCATGGCGATATTCCTTGTGCTTTTTGTGTTCATGATAGTCTGGTTTGTGCTTTTGCTTTTGTCTCCTTTCCCCTTAGCCAAAATTATTGTTGAAACGATCGGTGTTTTCTACTGTCTTGCAGGCACAACGCTTTCGCGAGAGGTGAAGATGGTTTTTAAGGCATGTGAAGAAGGACTCGCCGCTGCAAGAAAGCAGATTGCACGAATAGTTGGTCGCGACACTGGATCGCTTGATGAACAGGAGATCAAGACGGCAGCACTGGAAACTCTTGCCGAGAATCTCAGTGATGGCGTTATTGCTCCGATGTTTTGGTATTTGCTGCTTGGTTTGCCGGGAATGATGGCATACAAGATGGTGAATACACTCGATTCAATGATTGGATATAAAAACGAAAGATATAAGGATTTCGGTTGCTTTGCGGCGAAGATGGATGATGTTGCCAATTATATTCCGGCGCGTCTCACCTCCTTTCTGATGATTCTTTCTGCCGGAAGGATGTCACTTTTTAGATTTGTGAAAAAATATGGACGTTGCCACGCCAGTCCTAATTCAGGTTGGCCTGAGGCAGCCTTGGCAGGAATCCTTGATTGCCGCTTCGGCGGCACACATGATTACTTCGGGGAAGCTGTATACAAGCCCTATATCGGCTCCAATCCCAAGTTACTGACAGATTCTGATCTCCGCATCTCTCTGCGCGTATGTCTCCGCGCCGAACTACTCATGCTGCTCCTCTGCCTTCTTTGCCGCGTCTATATCCTACTTTAATATAGAAATATTATCGAGAAAAACGGTAAATGCTGTTGTTGACTTTTGATTTGTGTGAAAAGGAAGTTAAATCGAAAAAATTGTTTAAATTTGTAATTTGAATCAAGAATTATAACTAATGAGCAATTTACTGGAAGCTAACGGTATTGTGAAGAACTATACCGGGCACAAGGCGCTGGATGACGTGACTGTCCATGTGCCTGAAGGTAGCGTCTACGGTCTGTTGGGACCTAATGGCGCAGGAAAAACTACCCTGATACGTATCATCAACCATATTACCGCTCCCGATGCCGGAGAAGTGATATTTGATGGAAAACCGCTTACTGCTAACGATGTAAAATACATAGGTTACCTACCGGAAGAGAGAGGACTCTATAAAAAGATGAAGGTTGGGGAGCAGGCTGTCTTCTTTGCGCGTCTTAAAGGTCTAAGCAAACATGACGCGGAGGTGCGCCTCCGGGAATGGTTCCAGCGTCTTGAAATAGATAATTGGTGGAACAAGAAAGTGGAGGAACTCTCAAAGGGTATGGCGCAGAAAGTGCAGTTTATAATCACTGTGCTCCACCAGCCTAAACTCTTGATTTTCGATGAACCCTTTTCCGGTTTCGATCCTATAAACGCAAACATACTGAAGCGCGAGATATTGAGATTGCGAGATGAAGGCGCAACTGTGATTTTCTCTACTCACAACATGAACAGCGTTGAGGAACTGTGTGATCATATCACCCTTATAAACAAATCTCACAATATTCTGACAGGTAACGTGGAGGAGTTGCGGCGATCTTTCGGCGGTAACAGATTCCGAATCACGTTTGAAGGAGATCGAGCACCGCTTACAGAGGCTATAACCCCGTTAGTATCGTATATCGGTGAGGATGAGGAGGAGAATAAGTCTGTAGGTCAGTCTTTGATCGTAGAGCTTGCCGATAAGGGAGCAAGACGCGAACTCATAGAC
>DAWBVG010000243.1:0-2205 GCA_052279865.1 Muribaculaceae bacterium | reverse complement strand
GAGGAAAGCTTTCTGAGGCACCTCTACAGAACCGATCTGCTTCATTCGCTTTTTACCGGCCTTCTGTTTCTCAAGTAGTTTGCGTTTACGGGAAATGTCACCGCCGTAACACTTCGCAGTCACATCCTTACGCACAGCCTTGATCGTTTCGCGGGCTATGATCTTGGCACCGATTGCAGCCTGAATTGCGATGTCAAACTGCTGGCGAGGGATCAGTTCCTTAAGTTTCTCGCACATGCGGCGACCGAATCTCACGGCATTCGCCTCATGCGTCAGCGTGGAAAGCGCATCTACGCTTTCTCCGTTAAGGAGAATGTCAAGCTTCACAAGTTTGGATTCCCTGTAATCGTGGATATGATAATCGAAAGATGCATAACCTTTTGAGATAGATTTCAGTTTGTCGTAAAAATCTATCACGATCTCGCCCAACGGCATATCGAAAGTAAGCTCCATACGGTTGCCTGATATATATTCCTGCTTCACGAGTTCACCGCGTTTGCCGAGACACAGCGTCATTATCGGACCGATGAAATCGGCTTGCGTGATGATTGTGGCGCGGATATAAGGCTCTTCGATATGATCGATAAGCGTTGCCTCAGGAAGTCCGGACGGATTATGCACCTCTGTTTTGTTTCCCTTTTTGTCGTAAACGAGATAGGAAACGTTGGGCACGGTGGTGATGACATCCATGTCAAACTCTCTTCCGAGACGTTCCTGCACAATCTCCATGTGCAGCAGCCCAAGGAAGCCGCAACGGAAACCGAAACCTAACGCTGCCGATGATTCAGGCTGGAATGTCAGGGAAGCATCATTGAGCTGCAGTTTCTCAAGCGACGCACGAAGATTCTCGAAATCCTCTGTCTCGATGGGATATACTCCGGCGAAGACCATCGGTTTCACCTCCTCGAAGCCGGCTATCGCTTTGTCGCATGGACGGTTCACGTGCGTGATAGTATCACCGACTTTCACCTCTTTGGAGCTTTTTATTCCGGAGATGATATAGCCTACATTACCTGCCGACAACTCCTTACGGGGAGCCATATCCAGTTTCAGCACACCGATCTCGTCGGCATGATATTCTTTGCCTGTAGAAACGAATTTCACGAAATCATCAGTACGGATGGTACCGTTCACAATCTTGTAATAGGCAATGATGCCGCGGAATGGATTGAATACGGAATCGAAAATAAGAGCCTGTAGCGGAGCCTCCGGATCACCTTTCGGCGCGGGCACTCTCTCCACTATTGCTTTCAGGATTTCATCAACACCCATACCGGTCTTGCCGCTGGCGCGAATAATCTCCTCCGGATCGCAACCCAAGAGATCCACAATCTGATCCTCAACCTCCTCTGGTTTGGCGCTATCGAGGTCGCATTTATTGATCACCGGAATAATCTCGAGATCATTATCAATAGCCATGTAAAGATTGGAAATCGTCTGTGCCTGAATACCCTGCGAGGCATCCACGATGAGGAGAGCGCCCTCACAGGCAGCGATAGAACGCGACACTTCGTAAGAGAAGTCGACGTGTCCCGGAGTGTCAATAAGATTCAGGGTATATTTCTCGCCATTGAGCTCATAATCCATCTGGATTGCATGGCTCTTGATCGTGATTCCACGTTCACGCTCGAGATCCATGTCGTCAAGCACCTGAGCTTCCATATCCTTCCCCGTCACAGTGTTCGTGCGTTCGAGAAGACGGTCAGCCAAAGTCGACTTGCCATGGTCTATATGCGCTATTATACAGAAATTCCTTATATTCTTCATCTATGTCAAAGAAATTGCTTAAAACAAATTCAAACACAAAATTAGTCATAAATTATGGAATTTACAACCATCTGCCAATATCCCGCCCTCCATAAGCCACTATCCCTTATCGAGCATCTCCCAATAACGCAAAAGCCAACCTAATATTTAGACGCCAAGGCGCGAAGGTGCAAAGTTTGACTCGAATTCTCTGAAAGTCGCTTCGCTCCTGCCAAGCCGCAGAGCATTGTGACAGCAACATTGCCTCAAGTCGTAGCTGCTGTTGCTCGCAACTGCAGCCTCGCAGCAAGGTAGCGGAATTTTTTCCTTTGTTTGTGCTGCAGTTGCGAGCAACAGCAGCTACGATTTGACACCCACATGCAGCTACTATCTGACACTCACATCGGAGGCAATCTGAATAAACATTGCATCTGAATAAATTCGCATCTGCCCTTGAAG
>DAWBVG010000242.1:0-5612 GCA_052279865.1 Muribaculaceae bacterium | reverse complement strand
TTGTTTGTGCTGCAGTTGCGAGCAACAGCAGCTACGGCTTGACACACACATTCGAGTCGCATCAATTCCCATTTAACCTTTTCGAACTCCGTTCGGCAAATCAAAACTTACCTTTAGGCGAGTTAGAAATAACGGGTGATGCTTACACTGCCTCGACTTTCGCGGAACTTCAAACCGTTAGTCATAAGGTTGGTCATGCCGATGGTGCCATCAATATTGAAACTCCACATGCCCGAGAAAAAGGCAACACCTATTTTCCAACCACATTCTACCCTACGCTGATTCCCAAATTTTCCAAATAATGAAAATTCCTCAGCCTCTAATTTCTCTTTATCATGAAACTTTATATCTCCTGCAAATGCGTAACTAAGTTCCGGACCGGTAAACGGAGCTATCGAAAGACGGTCTGACACTCCAATGCTGTAACCGACAACGATGGGTATCCTGACACCTATCTTATAAATGGAGGGATCACTTTCCTCATAGTCATTACCGGCAACAATTAAATCTTTATAGGAATATGTATCATAGAACAATGAAACGGCAGGCTCAAGATAGAATTTATGTCCCAGATAAATATTGCATACTGCGCCAATCGTGCCACCAGTTCCGGTGCGAAACATCTTGTCGTTTATTACATTGCTATGAACTTTACCAGGTAAATTCACATCAAATGCCGCACGCACACCCCACGTCGGATTCCTTTCCCCATTCTCTATAATTTGAGCATTAGCATATATGCCACTGAACATGGCGCAAACAAATAAAAGAATCTTTTTCATCTGCTATAGGATATTGAAATTATTTTGTAAGTTGTTTCCATGAAATCTGATAAGCACTATTGGATATTACATCACCTTGCTTCAAATCTCGTATTTCTTGTTTATATTCATTCACCAATCCTTGGGAATCTAAAGAATAAGCATATTTATAAATGCTATGATTGTTTGTGTTGATATTGTTGATATCTTCCTCTTCCACAAAAAATCTCGGTAGCTTGCCAAAACGATCATTCAAGTGGAGTGCAATATAGTATGACCTCAGAACAATAGGACATGCAATAGGACTATTACCGCCATTTTTGATATCTGTGTACTCATAATTGATTATCCTATATGGCTTAGCACTAACATAACTCTCCTCACAACTATTTAATAAACCATTCTGCCATTCAAATTTGATAGTTGTTGTCATTGGCATCCCAATGCTATTTATATACCATTCTTCACATTTAAATAATACTAATTCATTTGAAGAATCGAATTCAAATGAATTACGATATTTCTTTTTAAGACCGGAAATATTGGTACTGGAATAAGTCCAAACACCCTCAGCATATTTTGCTTTTCCTTCAGAATCAAGATACACACTCTCTTCATATTTAGAGTCCTCCACAATTTCATTTCCAATCATGTATGTTTCCGATGCATTTATTATGATTATATCTTTAGAGGAATAATCGTATTCTGCCGCATAACGAAATGATCCTCCACTGTAAGACCATTTCACAACCCTATTCAGGTCGTCATAAGAATATTCTTCTACTGATGACGGAGAAGTGATAGACGACAATAATTGATCAGAAGCATTTTTTTGTTCCGGCTCATTGTTATCCTTGCAAGAGAAAAGAATGAGGGATGATGACAAAAGCAATAAAGACAGATATTTCATAATCAAGTGGTTTATAAGTAAGTCTACAAATAAATAACGCATCCGGTATAATAAAAATTGTCTTCTTTTAGAGAGTGTTACTTAAAGTCTCTTCATTTCCGCTTCGGATGCAGACGTGCCTTTATATCTGCTCTTTTGAGGCTGAAAATTGTAGATGATGCTTAGCAAGATGCCACGGCGGTCGTAACTCTGTCGCTTATCTACAAAAATGCCGTTGGTATTCATGCTCCAGTCGTATTTTGCAGTATTGAATATATCGGTTACAGATAGCTTTACCGTTAGTGTCTTGTTGAGAAACATCTTTCCTACCGAGGCATTCATTGTAAACCAACTTGCGCAGAATCGGTTTGTATGCATATCGCCTTTGGAACTTCCATTCATGTTTGCCGTGATCATCCACCCTCGAGGCAAAGAGAATGTATTATCGAAATAATAAGAGAATATTGGCTTGTCGTATCTGTTATTGTCGAGTTTGAGCCACTGTCGATACATTCCTATTGTAACATTAGGTGTCCACCAACGTATCGGACGGCTCCAAACGAGATAAAGATTTAATGCTGAAACATTAATATTTATAGGATGCATAAGCAACTGGAGGTTATCTGCCGGATATAACTGCTTTACATAGGCATAACTATCGAACGAACGAGTGAAATCAGCTTGAAGCATGAAACCTTTCCACATCCCGAACAACTGAACGTCATGCATCCGCTCATCTCGCAACATAGGATTACCACCTTCAATTTCATGCATGCCGACATAAGTTAGCGAACCTGTTAGCTGGGAATATGGAGGCTTGACCATCGCCATTTTATAACTTAGACTGATTTGTGATTCATCGTTGATGGTGTAACCGACAGATACATCCGGCGTGAGTAGATGGTCACGCCGACTGACGTTCTCATCGCGCTTCTTGTCAACTTTGAAATCATAATCAACATATTCGTATCTTACGCCTACCGCAATAGAGAACTTGCTTAACATGCGAGCCCATGATGCGAACAATGCGGCGGATGTCTGCCTTGCATCTGTTAAAGAAGATGGTATGTACTCACCCACTGTTGCGTTCAGCATACGATAATCAAGAGTGGTATGTGTATAGCTATCCTGGGTTCCGACCGTAAAATCCCCCTGCCCGAAGGGAAACCTTAGATAGAGTTTACCTGCCCACAACGTAGATTTACGCTCGTCTGTTGAATTGACCTCTGGACTGATTGATTTCGGATAGGTTGTGACAACACTGTTATTGGCTACAGACCGACGAAAGTCACCATCAAAATGAAGAATATACTTTTCAGCAAAAGTATCCTCATAATAGAGCGATGCGAGATGACTGTGAGCTCTTGTATGTTTATAAATCTCCCTGTTGACTTCCGGATTTTTGTCAAGCCATTCCGTCCCGGAATTATTAAAGTCGCCGCGCTCGGGATTATAACGGTAATATGCCCCTAACGATCGAGAACCTTTGCCATAATTAAATCCACATTTTATAATGCCGGTTGTGGTTGGATAAGAGTTGCGCTGACTCCCTCCTACTGCCGTTTCCTTTCCATCAAATATGAGGGTATTGGTTGTTGTGCCTTCGGCTACCGAATTGTTATGGTTTATCATTCCATTTGCAAAAATCTCCCATTCTCCTATCCTATAAGCGAGTGTGAGGTTATCCACCACAGACCATCTACGACGACGTTCAAGCAAAAACTGATCGGTAAAAGAAAGACCCTGCACAAAATTACGACGCGTCGTGATTTTCAACACCGCCCCTGTCGTACTGTCGTAAGCAGCACCGGGAGCCATAAGCAATTCCACTTTCTTCAGATTTGAAGAAAGTATCTGCTGCAATTCTTGTTCATCGCGCATCTGTCGCCCGTCAATGTATATTTCGATATTGTTCTTGCCAATGACACAAACTTTGTTATCCTGCACTTTTATCATCGGCAGCTGCGCAAGCACATCAAGAGCATTGCCAAGATTGGCAAGATTGGTGCCGGGAATTGTTGACACAAATGTCGAACCTACGAGTTTCGTGGCAGGCTGCTTTGCTGTGACTATAACCTCCTGCAACTGACGAGTGAGGCTGTCTGCAACTTGCTCATACCTTGCATTCGCAGCTTCGATTGTTAGAACAGAGAGAAGAAATGTTATAAATACTTTAGCGTTCATATGAGTAAAATTTTTGCTACAAAATTACTCATTTAATCCTCTAAACGCCAAAATAAAAATCTGACATTAAATTTTGCAATACACTTATAATCATATATATACAAATGCACACTTCAAAATAATCTGACCAGCTAAGAAACTGATCAGAAAATAGCCATTATATCAGGATTTGAGACGCTCATTGACTCCTTAAGACGAGATTTAAGCCTTGATTTACGTTTATACACCACATCGACCGACTCCCGGAGCAGCAGGCTAATGGTACGTGTTGAAAGTCGGCTTGCGAGAAACACTAAAAGCATATAATCTTCATTCTTGATCTCCGGATAATTATTCTTTACTTTTACAAGAATGTTGTCTCGGCAATCATTAACTGCTTGCTCCATTTCCGGGAAAGAATCGGTACGCACCGATTCTATTTCACTTTTCACTTTATCGATAATGGCTTTGCGCTCAGTCTTTGTGCCCTGCGATTCATAATATGTCTGGCAAAGTGAGTCAATAAGTGAGAAACGTTTCTCAAGTAATTCGTGTAGCTTCATTTCCAGGCGACTTACATCACTACGACTCGCCTCCATCTGATTCCTGAATCCGGATGCTTCAGCCATCAAGGTTTCATTTCGCAATGACTGTATCTTCATTCTCTGACGCATCCACACAATAATTCCGATGGCTATAAGCAAAGCAAGTAATGCCACAAGCGTATATAATTCCCTTTGAGCACGTTCCTTATATAGAAGGTATTCTTTTTCTTTCTGCAGATAAAGAGCTGTGGCAAGAGGGTCAGTTTTATCTGAAGAATGAAGCAATACCTTTAGATGAGATGCCTTTTTTAATTCATCTGCCGAATCATGTCGCTTATAATAATCAATAGCGATATTGACTATTGTATCTGTTGGAGCCGTAACTCTATTAACCACCATAGCCTCGCTATACAATAATGCCCACCGAGCCATGGTTGCAGAATCCTGAAATTCCGACACATCCACTTCATTAAGTTGCGACAACGCTGCCGAAGGATCGCTTTGCATCAGACGCTGAGCTTCATCAAGAGCTTTAGGTTCCAGACTCGACACACTGCAGCCGGTAATAACGAGCAGTATAATTATATAAAGCAGACTTCGCATAAAACAACTTCAATAATTAATCGGTTATTTTCTGAGTGATATTGAGATAAGGAGTTCTCTGCCACGGAGCCATCGCTGACTTTCGAAAGACGTGAGCTGATTATACGTCTTATAGTTATAAGTGCGTTGATTCAAAATGTTGGTTAAAGCCGCCGAGAGTTCCAGCCGCTTGTTAAGTTTGTAGATCACTTTCGTATCAAACAGCACTACATTCTTGAAATTGTCGGAGGTAAGTTCGTTACGGTAATGCTCCGCACTTATATGCCATTCCCATTTTTTATGCGGCATGATATTGAGCAATATCTCGTTCTCCATGCTTCCAAGCCAAGAAGCCTTTGTGCCGTTCATTGCAAGCCGAGTCGATGTCCAATCGAAGCGGTAATCGAAACTTAGCCACCGTAATGGCGACCCATTTATCTTCGCACCAACCGACCATGAGGTTCCCACTGAATTGACCGATGTGTTTTCAGAAATAAGCTTGGATTCCTGACGACTGAAAGAACCTCTTAAATTCGCACTGCCCCGTATGAAATCGAGAGTTTTTCCAATATTTCCATTAGCCATGAACATCTGTCCGGAGCTCTTAGCCGGAGAATACGAATACACAACATAATCTCCATAAAGCTGTTGAACCATCGTATACGGGTTGTG
>DAWBVG010000241.1:0-6747 GCA_052279865.1 Muribaculaceae bacterium | reverse complement strand
TTCTGCTCGCGGGTAATACCCAACGCGGTGACAACAACCTCATTAAGATTCACTGAAGATGACTTAAGGGTGATTTTAACATCCTTCCCTTTTGTAGCCTTTATCTCGGATGGGTTATAACCCACATAGCGGGCAATGAGAATAGGGCTGGCGGATGCAACACGGATGATGAACTTTCCATCCGCATCGGTCGACGCGCCCAGGTTTGTGCCTTTCACCATTACGGTGGCGCCGATGAGAGGTTCTCCCTTCTCATCGACCACCGTGCCTTTAAGGTTCCAGCCGTTTCCCGGCTTCTTTTCTTCTGCCGGTGCCTCGGGCTGTTTCTTTACCTCCTTTTTCTGTTCGGGGGCAGCAGCGCGGGCAAGCAGGATTTTTTTGTTTTGCACTTTTACGGAAGTTCCCGGCAGAGCTTCGCGTAAGATTGAAGAAATCGGTTTGTTCACCGCCTTGATTGTTACACGACGTTCGAGCGGCAGGTCCGCATCCGCGTAGGCGAATGTGTAGCTGCTTTTCTTCTCGATGACATTGAGAAGTTCCCTTACCGTAATGTTCCGGGCATCAAGCGAGATTGCTTCTTTCTGCGCAAGAGCCTGTGAGGTTCCAGCCAAAAGAAGAATCAATACAGGGATAAGCCTGCATAGGGTTTTCAATTGATGAATCATTCTGTGAAATTAAGGTTAGTTATTGATGTATTTAGTTAGTTGATATATAAAGTGTTGTTCTCTATCCTGTAATCGATGTCGGTCAGATAGGACAAGACAGGCATCAAGTCTTCGAGATCATCATTATGGAGAGTGAGGGAAACGCGTTTGCCAAGATCAACATTTCCGGCAATATCCAGCTCTACACTGTATTTCCGGCTAAGGGTAATCAGCAGGTCACCTAACGGTTCGTTCTCAAGTTTGAGGCGAGGCTGAATCCAGCGGCAGTAATTTATTGCTGCGGTCTTCTCTACGTTGCAGTCGCCGTTTGCCCTGTCTAACACAAGTCTCTGGTCGGGATATATGGTGACCGGCTCCTTGATCTCCTTACCTTCAACCTTTACTTTACCGGTAAGCAACACCACTTCTTCTTTTGAAGAGAAAGAGTAGTTGCGGACATCGAATGATGTTCCCAGCACTTCAACTTCCATATCGGTGAGTTTCACAACAAAAGGATGCTCTGCATCTTTGGTGACATCGAAAAATGCCTCACCCTCTACACTTACCCGACGTTTGCCGTCTGCCATAAAAGATTTCGAGTCATATGTCAGGCGCGTGTCGGAGTTAAGACGCACATTGGTGCCGTCGGGGAGAGTAAATTCTCCGGTGGAACCTTTTGCCGTGATAAGGATCGTTTCCTGGTTCTCATCTGATCGGGTGGTTACATACGTTATGATGCCGGATAGGCAAATTGCAGACACAACGGCTGCGTATCGTAGAATACGGCGAATATTGAATCTCCTTGTCGTTTTTATCTGTGTTCCCTTCGACGAGACATCATTGAGGAGCCTCGTCAGAGCCAAAGGGTTGAAGGTCTCGTTGTTTTTGCCGAATTCACTGTTCCACATGGCAAGCATTGACGCCGACAGCTCGGGGTCGTCTTTATGCTGCAGCATCCAGTCGCGAATGGCGGCTCGGATATCATCCGGAACAGATGGATGGTTATATATGAAATCCAATATCTTTTCGTAGTCCTTGTTCATAGTGGCGTTTTGGGTTAATTCATCTTTACAGAGAAATCTTTGGGTCGTTTAATAACTTGTGTATAGTTTTTACCGGAATTGTCGGTAACTCTGATGGTTATGTCAGTGTCGGCTTTCGTGGCTTTTGCCTTGAAGAAATGAGTGGAATACTGTGTGGAGAATGTCGAGGTTTTGGTAGGCACTGCGTTGTGGCTTAACCGTTGACATTCATAAGATAGAATATGGAGTGGATCTTTGGTGCGGACACGGCTCACATATAACGGAGCCCCTTCCTCTTCGATTTCTATTTTCCATCCCGGTTGCCAGGAAAACAGGTTTACGAGAATCTCGTTACTGCTATTTGCCTTGTAATATACATCGGCATAATCTTTTACCATTTCTTTATATTGGGCTTTTCCCGACACGCAGGATTCATCTATCCTGACTTTGTTAAGGTCATATGCCCTGAAGCGGTAGTCTTCATCGAATCCGATGCATTTGTAAGAATAATCGATATTTTTGCCGTTTATTCTCAAGACTCCGTAACCACCGGGCGTTCCGTCAGTGCAAAGATGATTGCCTGCGTATCCGCTTTTACCTGTCCACCATAAGGTTCCAGACAATGATGCCACATTGTGTTCCGTCACGCCTTTGATGAATGGCGATTCAACCGAGAAATTGCGGTGGTAATGACCGGAGAAAAGGGTTACGTTCTCGAAAGAGGATATGATTTCTTCCAGACGGTCGGTGTTGAGCATATTTCTTTTGGTTGTAATGTTTTGTCCTGACAGGGAAGGTTCCCCATAGAAAGGCACATGCGCACAAATTACTAACGGCGCGGTTTTGTCGGAGATTGTGGAAAGATCAGCCTTTAACCATTCGAGTTGATTTTCGGTTAAAGCGCGGTCGTAAGATCGTTCGCCCATTTCAGAAGCCGTGGCTCCGGGATTGTTGTAAATCACATTATCAAGAATTACAAAATGCACATCCCCAATATTAAAGGAATAGTATGTTGGTGCAACATTCATTCTGAAAATGGAAGAAGACTTCCAGTCGTCGGCAACGTAAGGATTGTTGTCGTGATTACCGATTGTGTGAAAGATCGGACAATTTATATATTGCAGGCATTTCACAGCATCCATCAGATCGAAAGAATTGGCTTTCCAGAACTGGTCCCAGCTTGAATCTCCCAATGAAATCGAATAAATGTTCCTTCCGGTTGCTTTTTCATGGGAAATGAAATTATTCATGTCGGGAAGTATTCTTGAATGGAATTGATTTATATCCTCAGTGCGGTTTGCGAGATGTTGGTCTGCCTGTATTATTATAGTGGAGGAGGAATTGTCTACGGGACAGAGCGTGAAATTATGGATCTCCGTCTGATTGGAAGGGGACGAAAGAAGTTGAAAAATCTGTGGAAGATTATTGATTGATTCAGCCGAGTAATTGCCCGGTAATGATACGAATACGCATCCGCATGATTTGTCGGAAACGATGCGGTATTCCCCGTTTGCGTTAGTCAAGACTACCTTGATTCCGTCAGACACCACGACATTTGCGATCGGCGTTCCGTTAGTGGAGGTTACTTTTCCTATTATTGTTGCTCCATCGGTTTGTTCTCCGGCAGATGGCTCAGGCGACTCCGGAGTGTTTCCCTGTGAAGGGATCTCCGGAGTTTCAGGCATGTCGGGTATGGAGACATGACGGCAGGAACTGCTGCCGAAAAACAAAACCGACAGAACTACAAATAATGTAATAGCGATATTTTTCATAAGCTACCTTATAACACTAACTTTAGAATCATTAAGCATTGAATCTTTCAATCTTATTTTTTACTTACTTTCTTTACCTTTTTATTTTTAACAGGTTTGTATTCCGAGAGGAGTTTAATGAGTTGATCAGGATGATCAGTAGTGATGTAATCCACACCAAGATCGATAAAATATTTCATATCGTCTTCAGTGTTGGCTGTCCATACGTTCACTTCAATTCCTTGCTTATGAGCCTGCTCAACCCATTCAGGATGATTCTTCAGCACTTTCACGGAATAGTCGATACCTGAAAGACCAAGTTTCTTAATCTTTTTGGGGGAGAGATCTCCGTCAAGATAAAATATTTTCACACCTGTAGGAAATATCTTCTTAAATGTCATTGCCGCATTGAGGGAGAAGACAATTATATCTGTGCGGTCAAGGACACCATGTTTGCGTAAAAGTTCTGAAATTTTAGATGCGGCGACGTCTTCACGGGAATAATCGGTGAGTGATTTCATTTCAAGCACCAGGCGCGTGGAGGGGTGTTTGCGGACTTCTGCGAGATACTCATCGAGAGTTGGTATTTTTTCACCATTGGGAAGAGTGATGGAGCGTATCTGCTCGAATGGGGCGGTCTCCATGAAGAGCCCTTGGAAATTTTTGTCATGGTTTACGATAAGGTGGTCGTCGGTGGTGAGCCATACATCTATTTCTGATCCGAAACATCCGATTGAATCAGCTTTGGCAAAAGAAGCGAGAGTATTTTGTGCTGAATTTTCCGTGTTCCAGAATCCTCGGTGAGCCACAACCTTTGTTTCAGCGGAGATTTCCAATGCTGTCAGAGAGCTGACAAATAAGCTTGATGCTATAAATAAATTAAAGATTTTCACGATGTTATGTTGTTTTTAGATTTGTCGGTTTATTAAGCGAAGAGGAGTGGTTGAATCTCCCTTCTATATATATGACCCCTCAAAAATAAAAGGTGCTAATAAAAGTGAATAAAATTTTAAAAAAAAGTATTAAATCGTTTGCATTAAATTTGGTAATATCAAAAATATGTGTTAGCTTTGCGACATCAAAATATTGTAAAGGCAATATGTTTGATGAAGTTTTTTCATAGGATTAGATTTTTTAAGGTTTAGTTACGGCTTGTCGGGAGACAAGCCGTAACAATTTTTATGGTGAAAACTTTTTTTTGCGGAATTTAAATAGTTTCTTAAATAGTTTTTAAAAAGTTTGATTAATTTTGTCAACAAATTAAACAACTTCCATACAGCTTTTATAAATTATTTTAATCATTTTAATTACCGTAAGTTGCCATGAATTCTTTTATTTCTGGTTCAATTTTCAAGCCGGGCATTGCATGCTGTGCTGCGGCTTCAATCTTTTCATCTCCTGCTGTTTGGAGTGCGGAACGCAAACATGATTCTTCAGTGGACGAAGGATCTGTAAAACGTCCCAACATATTGTTTTGTGTAGCTGACGATGCCGGTCATTTCAGTGCCTATGGACATCGTTGGGTTAATACGCCTAATTTTGACAGCGTTGCTCATCGGGGCATCCTTTTCGATAATGCCTTTACCTGCAATTCCAAATCCGCGCCGTCACGTGCGTGTATGATTACCGGACGTAATTCCTGGCAATTGGAGGAGGCTGCAAATCATTGGTGTGAGTTCCCCCTAAAGTTTGTGTCGTTTCCCGAGGTGCTCAAGAAAAACGGGTATGTTACGGGTTACACAGGGAAAGGATGGGGTCCTGGCATAGCAAAAACAGAAGACGGAAAGGAACGCAAGCTTACCGGCAAGACTTACAATAAGCATAAGCTCACGCCTCCAACCAATTCCATATCACCTATTGATTATTCAGCGAATTTCGGTGAATTCCTTGCGGACAGAGATCCGTCAAAACCATTCTGTTTCTGGTATGGCGCAAGGGAGCCGCATCGTGGTTATGAATATGCCTCTTCGTCGCGTTACGGCAAGCAGCCTGCTGACATAGATTCCGTGCCTGCATATTGGCCCGACAATGAGACAGTGCGTACCGACATGCTTGACTATGCCGTGGAAATCGAACATTTCGATAATCACCTCGGCAAGATACTTGCCCAACTGGACTCAATCGGAGAACTTGACAATACTATCGTTATTGTAACATCCGACCATGGAATGCCGTTCCCTCGTGTCAAAGGGCAGGATTATTATTTCTCAAATCACATTCCTATGGCTGTGATGTGGGGCAACGGGTTGAAGAATCCAGGTAGAAAGAATGATGATTTTATCAGTGTCATTGATTTTGCTCCAACGCTTCTCGAAGTTGCGGGAATCGACGGAGAGAAAAACGGCATGCAGCCAATAGAGGGTAAAAGCTTTATGGATATAATTACTGACCGGCATGACGACTCGATCGATCGGAGTGTAGTCATGATGGGTAAAGAACGACATGACGTAGGGCGCCCGGATGATCAGGGTTATCCCATGAGGTCTATCCTTAAAGGAAACTATCTCTATATCCATAATTATGAACCTTCGCGTTGGCCCGCTGGAAATCCCGAAACCGGCTATATGAATATAGACGGCAGCCCGACAAAGACAGAGATAATCAAATCACGTCATAATCCTGATACAAAATTTTACTGGGATCTCTCGATGGGAAAAAGGGGAGAGGGAGAGCTTTATGACATAAGTAAAGATGCGTTATGCATGACCAACCTTTATGGTCTGCCGGAATATCAAGAGATTGTGAATGCTCTTGAAAAAGAGATGACGGACCGATTGAAAAAGCAGGGAGATCCGAGGATGTTTGGCAAAGGCGACATTTTTGACAAATATCCGAATATGTGCAAGGCGCATATGTATTGGAATCGCACACGTGCGGGCGAAAAAGTTCCTGCCACATGGATCAACGAAACAGATTTTGATCCGATAGACTTCTAAATACCTTATTATTTATATATCCATATCCAACATTATTTATATATCCATATACAACGCGAATGCGGCCGGTTTCGCAACCAGCCGCATTCAAGTGTTTTCCATAATACTTTTTCGAACTAACCTAACATCATGAAACGATTTTCTTTATACCTATAGAACATCACTGTTCGAAAAAAGTTTAATTGTTCGAAAAATTTTTTCAAAAAATTTTTTCGAGTAGCTCCTCAATACTTATTTATTAGGGTGTTCATTTTCATGAGCCATTTTTTTATCAGAATTCTAAATTCCGATTTATCGAACGGAGCTTAATCAAGTAAGAAGTTATAAGTTATAAGTAAAAGGTGAATTGGCGCGCCTCTAAGGTGAGTATCAAGACGTAGCTGCTGTTGCTCGC
>DAWBVG010000240.1:0-5877 GCA_052279865.1 Muribaculaceae bacterium | reverse complement strand
TTGTTTGTGCTGCAGTTGCGAGCAACAGCAGCTACGTCTTGATACTCACATTAGAGGCGCGCCAATTCTCCCCTTTAACCTATTCCCTATAACCTTTTACCTTTCCGAACGCTGTTCGGAAAACAGATTTTTCATTAATTTTGCGTGAAATTCATTGGAGATTATTGCTGACATGAAAAGAATCGGTATTCTAAGCGATACGCATGGTTTGTGGGACGACCGTTATGCCTTACATTTCAAAGATTGTGACGAAATCTGGCATGCCGGAGATATCGGTGACTATGCCATAATAGAACGTCTTGCGGAGATAGCTCCAGTAAGGGCAGTCTCGGGAAACATAGATCACGGCATGGTAAAACGGAAGTGTCCGGAGATCGAAATATTCACAATAGAAGGAGTCAAAGTCTTGCTCACACATATTGGCGGTTATCCGGGGAAGTGGTCACCAGGCATGAAAAAACTCCTTAAAGAAGAAGCCGCCAACCTTATGGTTGACGGACACTCCCATTTATTGAAAATAATGTTTGACAAAGAATTGAATCTATTGCATATCAATCCCGGAGCTGCAGGAAACCAAGGGTGGCAGAAAGTGCGAACCATTGTGCGACTAACCATTGACGGATCCAATATGCGCGACTGCGAAGTTATCGAATTCTCGCGATAATTAATATACGGAAAAACAACTTCTCAGTTTCCTTTCCTGAATTTCATTATTGATTCCATCGTAGTTTCCTTGGTCGGATTGAAATTGTCGCTGTTCATATAGTAGAGCAGGCTTCTCAGGAACTGCGCTGCCTCCGGTTTCTTATCTTTCAGATTTAACAGATCTATAGAACACATAAGAAGTCTTCCCTCTCCTATTTTCGTCTCGGCAATAAGTCCGAGTTGCCTGTTGCTGACAAAATTATCCACGACCTCTATGATTGGTTCTACGCCCGGTGTTTCGTCAAGATTCATAACCACTGCGTTTTTCACAATGTTCCACCACTGCCAGTCGGTATGCCCATCATTAGGAAACCCTTGCAATGCAGCATGTCGCGGATCACACAAAATACCCATTCCTCCAGCCTGGTCAGGGAAATGCACCGGACTCCAAAACACAGGCACAAATTTACTCTCAATTCCGTTTGCCTCCTCCTTTGAAGGTGTCAACAACACATCTCTCCCTTTCTTTAGCATTCCGGCAGCCTCCTCAAAAGATGAGGTTACACACACCTTTCCTGCTTCAATTTCATTATCGACAGGCTGATATACCCATATATTCCATGAATTATGGCTATTAATGCCAGGATCAGTACATCTGACTGACAACTCCAGTTTTGTTGGAGAAGTTATCTTATCAAGATTCACATTTATATTACCGACATCATTCAATCCCATAACCATTTTTTCAACAGAGCACATACCGTCGGCATATTTATTTCCATCCGAACCTGTCAATGTCCATTCAAAATTAACGGGCTTATCATATTCCTTCAAATAATTCGCCACATTCAAATGTGCTTCAAACTGTTCACCGGAAGTATACACTGCCTTTTCGAAACTTGCCAGAGGCACTATAGGCGAGCAGAATTGCCTGAACCATTCAGGAGTAACTATACCTTTATTCTCCCAGAAAGCATCCACCAATCCAACAAGAGCGGTTCCTTGTCCCGGAAAATCCTGAAGCCCCAATAACTGATAACCTGAAAATCCGGGAGTCTTAAGAGCTCTCTCAATCTCCTCTTTATACAATATTGAAGCAAGCTTACCAGACGCTTTAAGATAACTTTGCGCCTTGTCAAGCCTTCCTTTTTTACGCAAGTCTTCTTTGATAGCCTCAAAATTTAAAGGACGTAGAACTCCGGTATATTTCTCTATCTCGTCAAGATTGGGATATACCGAATACTGACCGATTTCATGAGAAACTAACGGCACATTCACGCATCCCATTGAACCGGAAAAATTCTGATCAAATCGAGGTTCCTGTGTGTCGAAAACACCCTGTCCCCGCACCCAGCCATCGGCAGTCCATTGTGTAACATAATATTGATCATTCGGTTCCGGCTTTATCCCATGCCCTTTTTCGAAAGTAAATGTAGAGGCAGAATAAAGGTGACGGGAATCATGTTTGCGCATTTCCGCAACCATATTGTTCATCCAATCGAAATCCCATTGCATCTCGTTGCCGCACGTCATAAATGCGAACGACGGATGATTCCCGTATTCAGAGGATATCCGGTAAAACTCGTTCTCAAGGAATTTCTCTGCCGAAGTAAAATCACCAAGATTTGTAGCCCATGCCGGCAACTCGACCTGCAAAAGCATCCCAAGACTATCCGCCACCTCAAAAGCAGCCTCGGGCGGACACCAGCTATGAAAACGCAAATGATTTAGTCCCCATTCCTTTGCCGACTTCATCACTTTCTCCCATCCTTCCTTATTCATAGGAGGGCACCCGGTGAGAGGAAATATGCAGCATTCAAGTGTGCCCCTTAGAAACAAAGGATTACCATTCAACTTAAGCATATTTCCTTCAGCACTTACCTCTCGCAAACCATATTTCAGGCTCTTTTTATCTCCGCTCTTTAAACGGCAGGTGAGGGAATACATCACAGGTGAAATATCACTCCAGAGTTTCGTATCAGCAGAAAGAGGAACGATTGTCTCAATATGATTTTCTCCGGGGCCAAGCTCAATGTTTTCTTTGAAATCCAAACCGTTTTCTCCTTCAACATAAATCCTGTCCTTGTATTTACGTCCGGTATTGTTATTTATGTTTACAGCTAACCTTAGCGACTTATTCTTTACATCAGGATACACTCTGATTTCCGAAATCTCTTTCTCAGGAATCACCGACAAACTTAATTCCCCAAGAACACCGTTCCAGCGAATCTGCGTATCATCGGTATAGGAATGAGCAAGAAGATTCACGGATGTATCATACTTACGTCTATTGTCAATTGTAATGTCTATTCTATGTTTTCCTTCTGCAAGACCGTCCGGAATAATGAATCTGTGGGGAGTTGTAAGACTTTCACCCTCTCCCTTCAATGACACTCCGTCAATCATCACGCGACTTGTCCATATGACACGCCCTAATGTCAGCACCAATGGCTTATGTGACATGTTTTTTGTGACGTAAAAGTCTTTTGAATATACAGCCGGTCCCACATAGCTGTGTTTACGCGACAATCTCAGTAATTGGGGCTTTGCAAGTTCCGGTTTTAAATCAAGAGCCTTCCCTATTTGCGCATCATCGGTAGTGCCGGGAAGAGTCATTGAATAAGATGCTGTGTCTCCTGCTAATTTTACATTCCATTCGCCGGAAAGATCAAGGACTTCGCTCCATGCCCGGATAGGCATCATCAATAGAGACGCAATAATGATAAGATGCAGTTTCATTTCAAGAGTTTTAGATGGTTTTAGAATTGCAAAATTAGTATGTAGAAATACATTAAAAAATAGATAATCTCAATATTTTAATGGACATTCCACCTATTTGTGTCAACTTACCGAACATCTGAATCTACCCGGAGTGATCGATGTTGCTCTTTTGAACACCATGCAGAAATGCGACGGATCGTTGAAGCCACAGTCATGTGTGATCTCTTTTATTGATCTGGTGCTAAGCAACAGGAGGTTCTTTGCGCGATTGATCCGTTTTTCCATAAGGTATGAATAAGGAGTTCGATTATATTCCTGCCGGAAAGCCCGTATAAAACTTTCCGGACGCATCCCAACATGCCGCGCCACATCCTCTATTGTGATAGGATCACAAAAATTCTTATCCATGAAAATACGTCCTTTATTCGCACGAGGGTTCAATGCAGCCTTTCGCATCACACTATTTTGCAGGAAAATTGACAACAACACTTTAATGTGTCCACCAATTTCCATTCTTACCGCAATTGGAAGATGATCGTATCTCTGCGACCAGAACAGATAGCTTGATTTATTCTCATAAGCCTGAGGCAAGGGGGTCTCAAGTTCAAAACCTTCACACAATATAGAGAGCCTATCAAAGATTTCAATCAACAATGGTGATGCCGGTATCTCGAATGCCATGTCATACACGTCCATCATATCCGCCAGATAGGTGTCGTCAAGTCTGAAGTGGAGATAACGATGAAGGAATGATCCTTTCAGAATATCCTCATGAGCTACAAACGCCGGTATCATATAAAAATGACCCGGACGTAAATCATGAATCCTATCATATATACGCATTTGGGCATTACCCTTCATCACATGATAAATGCGCCAGAACACACTTCCTGGAATACGGAAATTCCAGTCGTTCTGATGAAAGACCTTTCCGAAATTATATATGCATGCTGTTTGTGACATTATTCACAAATTTAATCATTATTTGTTAAATTCATATAATATTATTGATAATATTATTATATTTCAGCTTAATCTTTTATTAAATCTAAGCCATTGGTTAATTTTGAAAAGATTAAAACAACTTTTCCATGAAACTCAGACATATTTTTACAACATTAGTTCTGACAATAACGACTTTCTTCTGTCAGAGCGCACCTACTCTCCCAACATTCAGCAATGGAGACGAAGACAATTGGTATTACATCGTGTTTACAGCCGGTGAGACTGTGCTTGGTGACCAGGGAAATGGAGTCTCGGTAATCACACGTATTGCGAACCCTACCCGAGACAATCAATTGTGGAAATTCATAGGCACCCCGGAAGATTTCCAGATTCTCGGCAAGGAGGGTAACTATATTTATTATGAGACTCGAGTAAGAACGACTAACGATCCTGCAAAAGCGGGACATTTTAGACTTGTACCCTCCCCTCTTCCTGAAATGGCTGACAGTTGGGAAATCGAATACCCGGCAAAAGAAGATGAATGGAACCGTTGGAACCAGTGGGGAAACACAGGTCCGGGCGTAAATATCGGACTTTACACTCCCGGAGAAAGAAACAATGCCTTGAAATTTCTTCCACAAGCAGAACTGCCCGTAGTGCCGGAACTCACGAAAATAAATGAATTCAAAACCACTCCGATTGAAAATTACACTCCGGAACACCGTCATACTCTTTGGTTTAACGAACCTGCAACTGCAAAAACAGGTTCCGATGCATGGATGGAATATGGTCTTCCTATAGGCAATGGTGAATTCGGTGCCATGACATTTGGAGGTATTGCCCAGGATCGCATTCAATTCAACGATAAATCGCTCTGGACCGGCAGCACTAAGAATCGTGGAAGCTATCAGAATTTTGGAGACATCTACATCGAAGATATATCCGGCGTATTCGGGAACACAGATGAGACTACAGTGAAGAACTATGTCAGGAGCCTTGACATGTGCGAGGGGAAAGTCAATGTTTCCTACACATCTCCCGATGGAAACGTGAATTATACCCGTGAATATATCGCCAGCTATCCCGACAAGGCTGTAGCAATCCGTCTTGGAGCGTCACAACCGGGGAAAATCAGCGTTAGAATCCGACTCTTCAGTGGAGTAAAACTTGGTATGCTTGCTCCAGAATATAAAGATGGAGAAATATCAATCGAAGGTCTCCTTGACCTTGTAAGCTTCAAAGCCAAAGTGAAGGCTGTGCCCACCGGCGGAACGATTGTTACAAAAGATGACTGCATCGAAATCAAGGATGCGGATGATCTGACAATTATCCTTGCCGGAGCAACCAACTTCGACCAGCATTCGCCCACCTATATCAGCGATGTGAATGCGATGTATCAACTTGTCGACAATCGTGTGGCATCTGCAGCATCCAAAGGGTGGGATGCAATTCTGACCGATCATATTGCTGATTTCAAACAATATTTTGACCGCGCTGAATTCCGCATCGATGCAGCTGCCAACACAAGAGCCGGAGATGCCATGGTGACCAGATACAATGGAAGAC
>DAWBVG010000239.1:0-3867 GCA_052279865.1 Muribaculaceae bacterium | reverse complement strand
ATTATCAGCTGATCGCCCGGAAGTTCCTGGATTCTGAAGCGTGGCACTATTGTCCAGTACCCATGTTCAAAAGAACGGAACGCCATTGCAATTACGTCTTCTCTCGTGTTGAAATAGTTGTTGGAGCTTACCTGGTTATAGACGGTCTCTTCAAGATCTGTACATCCCGACAGAGTCAACGTCGCAATAGCCAAGCCCGCTAAATATTTATATGGTTTCATTGTAAATTAATTCTTGGTTTTACTTGGAATTAGAAATCAAGCTGAACGCCTAATATGAACTGACGGGTTGTCGGATAATATCCACGGCTGCTGTGAGCGCCCGGTGTAAGTCCATTGACTTGGAAATTTGATGGATCCATGCCGCTGTATTTCGTGATGGTGAACACGTTGCGCACCGTTCCGTAAATGCGGAGCTGATCCATGAATCTTGCCTTAGGCGTGGGAAGGGTGTATCCCAGAGTAATCTGGTCGAGCTTGAAGTAATCGCCTCTCTCCAGGAAATAGTCGGAGACTATTGGGTTCTGAAGCGATGAAATCTTCTCATTCTTCTGATATGCCTTGCACAGTGTGTTTCCAGTGAAATTGCGTGTGCCGTAATAGAAATCGTGAATGTTGAAGACATCGAAGCCGAACGCACCGCGGAAGAAAAGTGAAAGATCAAAATTCTTATAGCGGAAATTATGGCTTGTGGAGAGGGTAAACTTAGGTAAACCGTTGCCTACATACTGGCGATCTGCCTCAGAACCCTGTGCTCCAAGGATGATATCGCCGTCCTTATCGTATATGAGCCATTCTCCATCCGTATTGATGCCAGCATATTTGAACATATGGAAGCTACCGATCGAACGACCCTTCTCTATTCTCTGGAGAGGGATGTTAGGATAAGGTATCTCTGTGTATGCCACGTCGTAATAGTCGTTGCCTACGAATTCGGAGTTGCTGAAATCCACAAATTTATTGGATTGTGTTGTTCCGATGAAATTCATTGTGTATGTGAAATCACGAGTCTGCACTGCGTTGAAAGTGATGTCAAACTCAAACCCCGTGTTCTTCATTGTTCCCACATTCACATAAGTATGCGTAAAAAGATAGGGAGGCATTGGCACGCGGTAATTACCGAGCAGATCTTGTTGACGACGGTTGAAGTAGTTGAACGAACCGTAAAGTCTGTTGTTAAAGAGCGAGAAGTCAAGACCAATGTTCCAGTTCTTTCCTTTCTCCCAGTGAAGATCAGGATTGACGTTCTTACCGGGTCCCCATACACGCACCCACTGACCATTATAATAACTGTAGCCAAAGGGTCCCATTGTGTCGAGTGAAAGGTAACTGCCAAACTCCTGATTACCGGTAACACCGAAGTCTGCACGTATCTTCAGTTCGTTCAACCACGAAGAGGTGCCTTTCATGAATTCTTCCTCGGATATGCGCCATCCGGCTGACACTGCCGGGAAATTACCCCATTTATGATTCTTTCCGAATTTTGATGAACCTTCGTGACGAAGTGAAGCTGTGAAAAGATAACGTCCGGCATAGTCATAGTTCACACGCCCGAAGAATGCAATCAATTTGCTGTCGTCTTTGGAACTTTCCATTCCGACCTCTCCCTCTTCTTTGGCGCCATCTCCCGAACCGAGATTGTCTGCTCCGAGACCGTCGTTGGAGAAATCATAGTTGGATGCAGAGAATCCGGAATTCTGCCAATACTGGTATGAATAACCTACCATGGCACGGATATTGTGATCCTTTATGCTTATGTTGTAATTGGCAAGCCATTCAAGACTGAGACTACGCGAATTGCTGGCGGAGCGGTGAGCCCACCCTTTCTTTTTGGTCTTGAGGTGCTTGTTCATCGTAGAGGGTTCGAACATGCTGAAGTCGTTGTTATACTGATGATCCGCGAATGTGATCTGAGTTGAGAGGTTCTGGCTGTATTTTGCATTCGGCAGGAAGAGGGGGAGGAGGTTCAGCTTGACGGTTGCATCCCAGTCGAGGACTTTCTCCTGACTCTTGCTCTTCTGAAGAGCCATAGTCTCCAATGGATTCTCAAAACCGTTGGTATCTGAAAAATCATAATAACGTCCGGGTTCGTTTGGATTCCACACCGGGGTGGTGGGGTTCGCCTCAATCGCGCGACGGAACACATCATTATCGGCAAGAGTCCGGTAAACAATACGGGGAGCCACATTCAGAGTTGTGTTCAGCAAACCGCCTTTAGTGGTATGATTGATGGTTGCGCGTGCGCCATATTCCTCACGGTTGCCGCGTCGCTCAACGCCATCGCCGTTGCGATAGTCTGCCGACACGCGGTAATTGGTGTTCGTTCCGCCACCACTGATTGTCAAAGTGTGAGTCTGTTTGAAACCGGTCTGGGAAACCAGATCGAAAAGATCTTCACTTGCGCCGAGATCTGTGGCTGCATCTCCCGAAGGAATACGCCATGCGCGATATTCTTCGGCATTCATCATGTCAAGATCGCGGTTTGCCTTATCCCATGAGAAGGTGCCTGAATAAGTAGTGTGCACTTTCCCATCTTGAGCTCCTTTCTTGGTGGTGATGATGATCACACCGTTCGAACCGCGGGTACCATAGATGGCGGAGGCAGCTCCGTCTTTCAAGACATCGAATGATGCAATGTCGTTCGGATTGATGTTGGTGAGGCTCGCACCGGGCACTCCGTCAAGCACGATGAGCGGACCGAGACCTGCCTCACGCGATGAAACACCGCGTATCTGAAGGCTTGCCGTGGAGTTTGGGTCGGCAGCCGCCGTGTTGACGACAGAAAGCCCGGGCACTTTGCCCTGGATAAGCATTGATACGTCTGTTGATGCTATTGATTGGAAGTCTTTGGCGCTGACATGTGACACCGCTGAAGTTAATTCCTTTTTATCCATGGTGCCATAACCGATGACTACTACTTCATCAAGCACAGTATCATCCATATCAAGCGTGACGTTGATAACCGTGCGGTTGTCAATCTTGATTGTTTTTGTCTTATACCCGACATAGGAAAAACGAATCTTGTCGTTGCTTTTCGCCTCAATCGTGTATTTTCCATCTATATCTGTTGAAGCTCCCTTATTGGTTCCTACAACAAACACACTCGCTCCGATCAACGGCTCTCCCGATGAATCGGTCACGACACCTGAGATTTTCTGCACTTGGGCGAACGCCTGCGGAGCCAGCAGCAACAATGCTGCGAGAAGCAACATCCGTCCAAATGTTAAATTAAAAGGTTTCATAAAGATTTAGGTTAATTATTGTTTTTAATTTTGCCGTAAAATTATAATCATACCCTATAATTATCAATAGCAGGTAGTCAGTAGGTAGTTCTAAGTAGTAAAAAGTAGTGCTTTTATATGTATAAATCATTAATTACTAATAGTATGTGTGATATGTTAAATCAAAATCAGGTAGTGTTAATAAGCAATTAAATCCATTTTTGGTATTTAAAATAACTTGTATTATCTTTGCATTTCAACAAATCGACATCAAAAAATGAGAACGTTTTCAATATATTTGCTCTTGATTTTTATGACGGTGATCCCTGTTTGTGCAGAGTCTAAAAATGATCTTGCAAGGCTTGACTCCGTGCTTAAAATAAGGGATACTTTTCTTAAAAATAAACAAAACAGAATTGACAGTGTGAAGTCAAGAATTCCGATCAATGCTCCTATCATGACAAGGCTGAGAGGCTATGACAGGCTTTACGAGGAATACCTGACTTTGAGTTTTGATTCGGCAATGAAGTATATAGAATTGGCTGAACGTCTTGTTTCGGATACTGATGACTATGACCTTCATGCAAAAGTGAAAATACATAAAGCCATGTCGTATGCCACGTACGGACCTGTCTCTTATACACATC
>DAWBVG010000238.1:0-1702 GCA_052279865.1 Muribaculaceae bacterium | reverse complement strand
GTTGCAAGCAACAGCAGCTACGTCTTGACACTCATATTAGAGGCGCGACAATTCACCTTTACCCTATTACTTATAACCTTTCGCCTCATTTTAGTATATTTATTAATTTTTTTGTAAATTTGCAGATATTTACTAACCTAAGTCAGATGAAACTTGTAAGCAAGAAGTATCTACTTCCTTTCATATTGATCACCTCTCTCTTCTTTATGTGGGGGTTTGCACGCGCAATCCTTGATGTGCTAAACAAGCATTTCCAGGAGGAGCTATCGATATCCATCACCCAGTCCACCCTTGTGCAGGCAACCACCTATTTAGGATATTTCCTGATGGCGCTCCCAGCCGGTATCCTTATTACCCGTTTCGGTTACCGCCGTGGCGTAGTCACAGGTCTTCTCCTTTTCGGCATAGGCGCGCTGATGTTTATTCCGGGAGCCTCACTGATGTCTTTCCCGATATTCCTTGGCGCCCTTTTCGTGATAGGTTGCGGTCTGGTATTGCTCGAAACTTCCGCCAATCCTTATGCCGCTGAACTTGGCGAAAAAGCCACGGCAGCCTCGCGTCTCAACCTCGCCCAGTCGTTTAACGGTCTCGGATGTATATTGGCGCCTGTCATTGTAGGAGGTTTCCTTTTCTCCAACAATAACGGCGGCGTGGAAGTGCCTTATACGGTAATGGGAGTGATCGTACTTATTGCCGCACTCGTGTTCTCAAAGGTGCAGCTACCGGAGATTTCCGTCAAATCCGACAACAAAGAGAAAGTTGATGATTCCGACTCTTCGAAACAGGGATTGGGCGCGACAATCCGCGATCTCTGGAAGCGCAAGACTTTCCGCTACGGTCTGCTGGCACTTTTCAGCTATGAGATTGCCGAGATATCCATCAACTCTCTTTTCATCAACTATGCCACTTCCGACGGCTGGATGGATAAAGCCACAGCCTCGATCGTACTTTCGTTCGGAGCATTAGGGCTTTTCATGGTGGCACGCATCGCCGGAAGCGCAATCATGAGTAAGGTCAAAGCAGAAAAAGTATTGCTTGTCTGCGCGATAATGACAGTGCTGGGAGCAACAGCAGTGGCTCTTGATCTTGGCACCGTATCCAAAGCTGGGGTTTTCGTATGCTATGCATTTGAGGCGATCATGTTCCCGACAATATTCGCAATTACAATCAGCGACGCCGGCAAATCAGTAAAGATAGCCTCCTCCTTCCTAATGATGACGCCTATCGGAGGGGCTGTGGGCACTTCACTGATGGGGTTGATGGCAGATGCCACTTCGATGTCGACAGCATTCGTGGTGCCAGCCATCGGCTATTTTTTCGTATTCCTTTATGCTTTGAGAATTAGGAATTAGGAGTTAGGAATTATTAAGACAGAAATTATAAAATGAAAAAAATATGCTGCATCGGGCATATCACGCTCGATAAAGTGATCACACCGCGCTTCGAGGCGCATATGCCCGGCGGAACCGCTTTCTATTTCGCCAAAGCATTGAAAGATTTCAATCATGAGGGATTCAAACTCGTGACCTCACTTGGCGCCACAGAGATGGCAACAGTTGAGGAGCTTCGCGCCGACGGCATCGACGTGGAGGTAATACCGAGCCGTAAGTCGGTATATTTCGAAAATAAATATGGCGAAGACATGAACAACCGCACCCAGCGGGTGCTTGCCAAAGCGGATCCCTTCACAGCCGAGAACCTC
>DAWBVG010000237.1:0-11834 GCA_052279865.1 Muribaculaceae bacterium | reverse complement strand
ATCTCATCTTCGCTGAAATCAGTATCAAACACACGGCGGAAGGTATCAGCATCAGGAGCCATGCGACGTCTGAATTTTTTTAGATTCCGAGCATCGAGGTTTTCAGCCGTGCCATTATAGATCGCCACAGGTATTCCTTCCTCGTTATCAACAGGATTCAATGTGCCGTTGATTGCATAAGCAGCTGTGATTTTATTTGACGGAAGTGTTATGGCTGCTATTCTTACACCCAATGACCAGGCAAACACCCATACTGTGGAATATTTATCTAAAAACGAGAAATCAAGATTCAGGTTGTCATAATCGTATATAACAGCTACATCCCATCCGGGCATACGCACATCTTCATAGAGCGACGGGGGTGTGCTCCAACCTGCAAAGATGAGAATCAGAGAACTGTTTTCAGGATTATGACTGATAAATTCAATCTTCATGATTTTTTATGACTTCTCGTATGGTTTTCAAAATATGCTCAATGGTTTGCACGCTCATATTGGCAGAGAGCGAGAAACGTATTCGTTCCCCGCCAAGTGGTACGGTAGGACGCCGAATCGGTAATACGTCAATTTTTTTGATCGATAATCTTGCGGCAAGTTGCAGAGCTTTCCCTGCATCACCAATAACCAATGGTACGATATGAGACCGCGATAAGTTGGGCGATCCGGATATATCCTCGATTCCTTTTCTGAAGAGGTCAGAAATCTCAAGCAAATGTTTCCTCTCTTTCTCCATCAAGAGTATATTGATGATCATAAACTCCGACCAAGCAGCATTGACGGGCGGCAAAGCAGTGGAGAAAATAAAACTTCGTGAGCAATTCACGAAATAGCTTTTCAAAAGAGGATGAGTTGCCACAAATGCGCCGGAAGAAGCTGCCGCCTTTCCAAGGGTGCCAACAAGGATGTCAATATCGTCAATCACGCCAAGTTCTTCCGCAAGCCCGAGACCTCGATTACCCCTTGTGCCGAAAGCGTGCGCTTCGTCAACGTAGAGTATCATATTGGGATATGCCTTCTTTAATTCCACAATATCACGGAGGGGAGCGAGATCTCCATCCATGCTGTAGATTGACTCAAGCACAACGATGCATCGCGTTGAATTCTTATGTTTTTCAAGAAGCTTCTGTAGTGATGTGATATCATTATGTCGCCAACGCTGAAAATCGGCTTTGGCAAGCATAAGCCCGTCAATCATTGAGGCGTGAATCAGTTTGTCGCAAAGAAAGACCGTATCCGGAATGTTGAGAGCCTGGATAATACCGACGTTTGCATGATATCCCGAGTTGAAGAGCAATACACCCTTGCCATATAATCCGGAAAGAAGATTCTCCAGATGCTCGTGATGATTCTGTCTTTGCGACAGTAACCTTGAGGCTGAAGAGGAGAAAGAAGCATCCGGATAACGACGACCGAATTCATCTGCAAAATTTTTCCATTTCGCACCCAATCCAAGATAATCGTTTGAGGTTAGATCAATACGCAATGCTTCAGAACGATCCGCAGGGATTGTCCTGAATCTGTTTTCGTTGTCGAAATTTTCAAGTATTTTCTGATAATCTCTATAGGGCACCATTCTGAGTTTTAATGATTTTGAGTAGCGCATCGCAGAGCTTTTCAATCTGCGCATCCGAGACAGCGAGATATGGCGGCATTATGTATGCGTTCTTGCCAAAGGGACGGATCCATACGCCTTCCTTAACGCATAGCTTTTGAAACTCTCCAACGTTGACATCATCTTTGAGCTGGATAACACCTATACCGCCCAACACTCTTACATCGTCAACAAAATCCCATTCTTTTGCTACTGAGAGGCGCTGGCGCATTATTTCTTCTATCTCTTTGATTCTTTGCTGCCACGGAGACTCAAGAAGCAAACGAGTAGATGCGAGTGCAACCGCACAAGCCATGGGATTACCCATGAATGTTGGTCCATGCATCATGCAGCCGGATTGAGAATCTGAAATTCTGTCTGCAATAGCAGCTGTGGTTGCCACGGCGGCGAATGTCATGTATCCTCCCGTTATGGCTTTCCCGATTAGCATTATATCAGGTTCGACTCCGGCGTGTTCCCATGCGAAAAGTTTACCTGTACGCCCGAATCCGGTAGCAATCTCATCAAAAATAAGTATAAGACCAAGTCTATCGCATGTCTTTCGTAATTCACGCAGATATTGTGGATGATAGAACCGCATTCCTCCGGCTCCCTGCACGATCGGTTCAAGTATCACGCCGGCAAGAGTATCTGCGTTTTTTTCAAGAATCTCCTGCATCTGACGGAAATCATCTGGATTCCATTCGTCATCAAACCGGCATTGTGGTGCCGGTGCGAAATGACGTATAGGGAGTGCGGGACCGAAAGCCCCGTGCATACCTGTGACCGGATCGCAGACAGACATGGCGTTCCATGTGTCTCCATGATAGCCGGAACGTATTGTTGCAAAATTTGTTTTTTTCGGATTGTCACAAGCCTGCACAGCCATTTTCATAGCCACCTCCGTTGCAACTGACCCGGAATCAGCATAAAAAATATGATTCATCGAAGGGGGTAGGATAGACAGAAGAAGTTTGCCAAGGTCGATTGCCGGCTGATGTGTGAACCCTCCGAACATCACGTGTGACATTTTTTCTATCTGTTTTTTTATGGCTTCATTGAGCACGGGATGGTTATATCCATGGATAACGCACCACCATGATGACATTCCGTCGATGAGTTCCGTGCCATCGGCAAGTGTAATCACGGCACCCTTTGCGTGATCAACCTTATATGTGGGAAGGGGATCATGGGTGGATGTGTATGGATGCCATAGGTGCAGCCGGTCGAAATTATCGTGGATTGATGTTGTGTCAGTCATTGTTTAGATTGAGGAGAGCTGAGATTGAAATTAATTCAATACAAAATTAGCAAAAATTATCATACGATTGTCATACCGGATCAACATCATAATAGATAATCGATGATTTTATTTGGGGTAGATGCGCAAGCCGGGCATGCACACTTCGCAAAATATCCTTTACTTTCTTCATGGATGCTCCAGCTTCGACTTTCAGCATTATTGACTGGATATACCATAACGCGACTCTGCTTACAAACGGCTTTTCCGGACCGAGCACACGATCGCCAAATATATCGCGAAGTGCTTTGGTGAGTATCACCGCTCCCATGTCGGCGTTTGCAGCATCTTTATTTTTAAGATAAATGTTGATGATGCGGGTGAAAGGAGGGTATGCATATTTGCGTCGTTCTTCCAACTCTTCATTGTAATATGCCATATAATCGTGGGCACGTACGTGTTTCAGCACCGGTTCATCCGGTTTGGTAGTCTGAATAAATACTTTACCCACATCTTTGCGTCTCCCGGCACGTCCGGCAACTTGTTCGAGCATATTGAACGCGCGTTCATTGCTCCGGAAATCAGGAAAATTCAATAATGTGTCAGCATTGATAACCCCTACGACCCTGACTTTTTCGAAATCAAGACCTTTCGAGACCATCTGTGTGCCAACAAGGATGTCAGTCTCATGATTGGCAAATTCCTCTATGATTTCCTGATATGCATCCTTGTTGCGTGTCGTGTCCAGATCCATGCGCGCCACTCGGTAGCCTGGAAACTCCTGATGCACCTCTTCCGCTATGCGCTCCGTACCATAACCATAAACTTCAATGGAATTTTGACCGCAGGCAGGGCAAAGTTTGGGTATAGGTTGGCAATAACCGCAATAATGACACTTCAGGAGTTCGGAATTTTTGTGATATACAAGGGATACGTCGCAATTATGGCACTTAGGAGTCCATCCGCATTGCTGGCAGACCACCACCGGAGCAAAACCTCGTCGGTTTTGGAACATTATTGCCTGTGAGCCCTCTTTCATGGCTTCGTTTGTGGCGAGACGAAGAGGTTGCGACAGAATGCCTTTGTTAAGTTTCTTTTTGCGCTGAGCCCGCATATCTATAATCTCCACATCCGGCAACTGCGATCCTTCGAATCTTTCATTAAGGGATACAAGTCCGTATTTACCTTGCGTAGCCTTGAAATATGTTTCAACCGATGGAGTTGCAGAACCAAGCAATGTATTGGCTCCATGCATGGATGCAAGCATTATCGCCGCATCACGGGCGTTATATCGGGGAGCGGGATCATATTGTTTAAAAGATGATTCGTGTTCCTCGTCAACAATCACAAGACCTAATCTTGCGAACGGCAGGAATACAGAGGATCTCACACCGAGTATTATCAGAGGATCATTTGAATTAAGAAGACGTTTCCATACATCCACTCGTTCATTATCGGAGAATTTGGAGTGATATATCAGGAGTGTGTCTCCAAACACCTTTCGGAGTCGGTCGGTAAGCTGTGTTGTCAAAGAAATCTCCGGAACGAGATAAAGCACCTGGTTGCCCGAAGCGAGTGCTGCAGCAATCAGATGCGTGTAGATTTCAGTCTTACCGGAACCAGTGACACCATGAAGCAGCGATACCCGATGATCTCTGAAAGTCTCTTTTATATCTTCAAATGCCTTTTGCTGTATATCCGAGAGAGGAGAAAGAATTGGTTTATGGATGCCGGGAGTAGGGTTGAAGCGGCTGAGAGTTTTTTTGACAGTCTTAAGAATACCCTTGTCAATAAGGGCACGAAGCACACCGGGAGAGACACCTGAAACTTCCAGAAGTTTTTCACGACTTACATCCTGCAAACCTGACTTCTGTTTCATCCATCCCGACAACTCAAGATAGGCTATAAGTGCTTTCTCCTGTTGATTTGACCGAGAGGTCTTGTTGAAAAACTCATGGAGACCATCATTATCATTGCGATCGATTGTGAGTTCGACGAAAGTCATCTTCTTCGGTCGATATTTTTCCACAACCTTTTCATCAATCTCCACAATGCCAGCTTCCATCAGCGAATTGATAACGCGTGGAGCATTCTTTATCTCTGTGACGGATTCAATCTCCGATATTTTAAGACGTTTTTTATTCTGGAGAGCTTGAATGATGATTGCCTGATTTTCCGTCAGCTTTATCCCCTCCGGCATGTCGAAATCATCATTCAGACTGACGTAGGTTTCACTTTCCGGTTTGAGTCCGGTCGGTACGGCAGCCTTGAATACTTCTCCCGGAGAACAAAGATAATACTCCGCGATCCAATGCCATAACTTCAACTGCGGATACCTGACGATAGGAGTCGGGTCAAGAAGCGCCATGATCGGTTTCACGTCATATCCCGCCGGCGGTTCGGAATGTATATGCTCAACAATTCCTGTGTAATATTTCTTTTTGCCGAACTGCACAAGCACGCGCGACCCCTTCTGGAGATCGTGTTGCATCTCTTCGGGGATCACATAAGTGAAAGTTGAGTAGAGGGGCAGTGGTAATATTATTTCAGCAAACATGCTGCAAAGATAATCGAAATTATTCAACTACCATCTTCCCTCATTATTTTTATTACTTACTTAATGATTAGAATTTCCGTAATAAAGGTAATATCTTTATGAAAATTGAATCCTAACTTTGTAAAAAAAGACTACACTCCAAGACGATAAAATGAAACCGGAAGTTATATGTCATATTATGAGTTCTGTTGATGGTAGACTTCTTCCATCACGATGGACGCTCCCTTTTGACGGAACTGACCCGTCATTGCTCTTTAAAGAATACGCCCTTATCGGTAAACAACTTGACACTGATGCCTGGATGTTCGGGAAAGCTACCGCTCGAGAGGCTTTCCCTTATAAGTTTATGCCTAAAAGTACAGATCATCCGAAAGCTGGGAAAATTCATATAGGCAATCGATATTCCTCAAGGCTGTTTATTACAGTTGATCCGGATGGTGATATATTCTTTACGTCGGATAAACTACGCGGGGATAATATAGTGACTATTGTCGGTACAAATGCTACCAATGATTATCTTGCATTTCTTGAGGAGAAGGGTATATCCTATATTGTGTTATCCAATCCTACTGCGCTGGAGGAGGCTATGTCTATACTTTATGATAAATTTGAAGTTAGAAGAATATCTCTTCAAGGTGGAGGTATAGTAAACGGCGCAATGCTGGCAGCGGGACTTATTAATGAATTGAGTCTGGTGATCTACCCCGGAATAGACGGGCTGTCAACTGCGCCTTCAATATTTGAGTATTTAGGTGCTTCCGATGAGTATCCAGCCAAAGGTCAATCTTTAGAATTTCTCTCTTCAGAAATACGGGATAATGGAATTGTCTGGCTTCGTTATAAATTCCATAATTAACATAAACATAAAAATTGTATTTGTGTTTCTAAATTGTGAAATTATAGTTTTATAATGTGGTAGAATTAAAATATGATATGGTATGAAGGTATTGGTAATCAATGGAAGTCCCAATATTCATGGATGCACTGATCGGGCATTGAAAGAAGTGGAAAGTGTATTGACGGAACAAGGAATAGAGTGTCAACGAGTGAATGTTGGCAATAAGGATGTGCGTGGGTGTATAGCCTGCCATACGTGTCGTAAGACGAATAAATGTATTTTTGATGACCTGGTAAACGAGACAGCACCAATATTTGCTGAATGCGATGGTATCCTGATCGGCTCTCCAACATATTACTATACTGCCGCCGATGTCGAAAGAGACAAAGAGGGTCTTCAGACAATGCGTAATCTCGGTCGCAACATGGCATTTCTGATTAAAGCCATAGATGCATCAAAAGAGAAGAACGGTCTCCCCGAACAAGAAAGGAACTATTTTACAAGTTTCCTCAACGAAGATTAATTCTGATTAAGAATACGCCATATAAAATGCATTCCTCAGTTTAATCAACTGAGGAATGTATCAAACCGATTTTTCGGGAATTATCTATTCTCTGTATTGTGATGGATTAAGTCCGAGAGTTCGTTGAACATACCGACTGAAATATGCCGGCGATGAAAAATGAAACATATCCGATATCTGAACGAACGTAAGAGTTTTATCCCTCAAAAGACGGGCTATGTCCAGCGAGGTATAACGATTTATCCAATAGTTTGCAGGATAACCGCTGACTTTTTTTGATACTTCTGAAAGATATTTGGGTGTTACGCATAGAATATCTGCATAATACGTTACTTCCCGATTTATTCGATAGTCTCCGTTTTCAAGCATATCAAGAAAACGGCTCATAAGAGATGCGTTCTGTGTGGAAACAGGGGATTCCTTATTGATGACTAAATGAAAATCGAAGAAGTCAAGAATAGCTGACTGAACGGCATTTATTAACAGCTCACGATAAAATGCGTGATTTGTCTGAGTCAGACGATATTCAATCCATCTGAAATCTCTTTCGCAGACGAAGCGTTGGTTTGCGTCAAGATTCATGACAGGATTAAGAAAAAGCGAGAGTTGCCCTTTCATCCCATAGTTGGTCTGTGGAGTACATAATTCGATGAAGGGTGCTGTAACATATAACACCTTTACGACAAAGTCGCCGGATGGTCTTATATCATCAAGTAGTTTACCCTTGCGAACAATCATTAGATCGTTTTCGCACAGTTCAAACTGTTTTTCATTGAACTTAAAAGAACATCTTCCGCCCAAACATAAGGCATGAGCGAGATAATTATCATAACTGCTTGATCCAATACTATCAAGAGTATTTTCTATTATAACATCTTTTAATTGTTCCATATGCAAATTTACAAAATAATATTCACGATAGCATCTCATTTTGATATTTTCGCTGCCTTTGTTCTGTTTTTGTGCCTTTTCTCCGAAATTTGTGTAACATTATGGTGATAAAGAGACGGTAACTTTGCAAAACCAAAATTTAATTGATGCTGTGTTTGTTTGTTCTGGTTTGATCTCAATGGTCGTCAGGTTGCTAAAACATCGGCTGAAACAGGAATCTATATAGTGAAGAACTCAAATAGTGTCACAAAAATACTGAAATAACAAGTATGGAATACAGAATATTAGGTATGAGCGGACTGCGAGTGTCAGCCGTTGGTCTCGGTTGCATGGGTATGAGCCACGGATATGGGCTGCCCTCGGATAAACGGGAGATGAAACATTTGCTTGCCGATGCTGTCGATATGGGGTATACGATGTTTGATACCGCAGAAATATACGGTACGCCGGAAGATCCCCATGCCAATGAGGAACTGCTTGGAGAGGCATTGCAACCGTATCGCAACCACATAATATTTGCTACAAAATTCGGTTTGACATTTGATGATCCATATGGCGCGGGTCCTCATCCTCTTATTCCTGACTCCAGTCCGGAAGCTATCCGCAGAGCGGTGGAGGGATCGTTACGCCGCCTTCGTACCGATCACATAGACCTATATTACCAGCATCGTATTGATCCTGCTGTAGAGCCTGAAACTGTTGCAGAGGTAATGTCTGACCTTATTCGTGAAGGAAAGATCCTTCACTGGGGAATATCTGAAGCCAACGAGGATTATCTTCGTCGTGCACATTCTGTGTGTCGCGTTACGGCGGTGCAGAACCGTTATTCCATGATGGCAAGATGGTATGAATCGCTTTTCCCGACACTTGAAGAACTCGGCATAGGTTTTGTAGCGTTCTCTCCGCTTGCAAACGGATTGCTTACTATAAACTATGATGCGGCAACTAAATTTGATCCGCACTCAGATTATCGTGCTGCGATGCCTCAGTTCCAGAAAGAAAGTTTCAAAAAGAATCAGGAATTATTCGAATATATCCTTCATCTTGCCGATGAGCATCACGCCACACCATCACAGATATCCCTTGCCTGGATGCTCTGTAAGAAACCTTGGATTGTTCCAATTCCCGGTACGCGCCATCTTTGCCGGCTTAAGGAAAATGCCGGAGCCTCCGATGTCAGACTCTCTAAGGAAGAAATAGATAACATCGACCGCACTCTTGATACGATCCCGATGAGCGAAGTGTTTGGCGGTTCAAAAATGCTTTCAAATACATAGTAATTTAAATTGCATAAGTTTTTTACTCGTTGTAATTTTGCAAGTGTAAAACAGAAAATGATATCATTAAATGCAGAATATAATAACGAGAAAATACGAAGCTCCATGTGGCGTTCTTTTGCTCGGCTCTTTTGGCGACAAGTTGTGTCTTTGCGACTGGCAGGTGGAAAAACACCGCGAGTATGTAGATAAAAGGTTATGTCGCGTGCTTGATACTGAGTTTATAGAGGGAACATCTACGGTGATAGATAACGCTGTGGTTCAACTTGATGAATATTTTGCCGGCAAACGAATGGAGTTTGATGTTCCATTGCTGTTTGCCGGCACTGATTTTCAGAAAAAGGTGTGGAATGCACTTCTCTCTATACCGTTTGGAAAAACGACATCATATGGAGAGATGGCTCGTCAGATAGGTATGCCTAAAGCTGTGCGTGCCGTAGCTAACGCAAATGGCGCAAATTCATTATCCATATTTGCGCCATGTCATCGTGTGATAGGGAGTGATAACACCCTGACCGGTTACGGTGGCGGACTTGCTACAAAAGAATATCTATTGAAGTTAGAGAAAGCGATATAATTTTGGCATCAACGACCCACTTGTTTCTGCTGCTCTGCATTGTAACGGTCTCCCATAACAGGAATTGCAGCAACGGCGGTTTCGAGTTCGCGCCATTCTTCAGGTGATACATTGAAATCAAACGTGCGTAGGTTTTCTTCTAAGTGCGACAGTTTTGTCGTTCCGGGGATGGGGACAATCCAAGGTGCTTTCTGAAGCAGCCACCCGAGGGCAATTTGTGAGGATGTCATGCCTCGGCTGCGTCCGAAATCCTGCAGTATATTGACAATGCGCATATTGGCTCGCATTGTGTCGGGTTGGAAACGGGGTAGGGTATGGCGGTTGTCGTTGTTGCGGTCAAATACGGTATATTCGTTTAGGCATCCTCCGAGAAAGCCGCGATTGAGCGGGCTGTAAGGCACGAATCCGATGCCTAATTCCCGACAAGTGTCCAGCACTCCGTTTTCCTCAACAAGACGATGCATGAGGTGATATTCACTCTGGATTGCAGTGAGAGGACACACAGCATGAGCTTTGCGGATAGTATCGGCACTGACCTCGCACATTCCCCAATGCTGAACTTTACCCTCTTTCATTAGTTCGGCTATTGTGAATGCTACTTCTTCCGGAGGTGTGTTCGGATCGGCGCGATGCTGATAGAACATAGGGAGAGAATCAAGTTTGAGACGTCTCAATGAATCCTCGCAATATTGCCGCACGGTTTTGCGACTGCTGTCTTGACGTCCTGTACCTTTACCATTGATTACCTCATGACCGAATTTTGTGGTTATGTTTATACGCCCTTTGAATTCCGACAGGGCTTCCCCTGCAAGGTTCTCGTTGGTCAGAGGTCCGTAGATTATCGCTGTGTCGAAGAGTGTGATTCCACGGTCGACGGCTTCATGTAGCAGACGTATACACGTTTTCTTGTCGGGATGCTGCGAGCGATTGTAGGTCATTCCCATCACACCAAAACCGAGAGCCGACACTTCTAATGCCGCATTTCCTGAGCCAAGTATGCGATGAGGTAGTTTTGCGTTTTCGGCAATCTGTCTCCCGCCTTCTACTACGGAAGTTGCCGCATGAACTTTATTGGACGTTGGCTCTAACGCCATTGCCACTCCGGCGAGACCGACCGTTTTCAAAAATCCGCGTCGACTGAATTCTGTATTCTTATTCATAATGACAATTGTTTTTATAGTGCAAAGGTAAATTAAAAGCCTCACAACGATTTTGCTGTGAGGCTCAATGTTATTTTGTTTTAAGGTTCAATTATTGCAAGTGTTCTATAGGAGCAACTCCAAAAGTCTCTTTATAGACTTTTGAGAAGTGGGATAAGTTCTTAAAACCTACATCGAAACATATTTCGGATATTTTTTTGCCACCTTTACGTATAAGTTCATATGCCGCCTGAATGCGTCGTTGTATCAGCCATTTCTGAGGCGTCAGATCGCTGTATTGGCGGAAATCTCGTTTGAATGTGGAGAGACTTCGCCCGGTATAATATGCCATTTCTGCCATGGAAAGTTCGTTTACGTAGTTCTTTTCCATAAAATCCATGATATCTATTTTCCAAGGATCTACGAAATCAAACAAAGAAGCATATGGATTTACATCTGTATTAAGAATAGCATATATCCCCTCCGTCATTTTGAGTTTAAGTATTTCATCGGAGGGTGTGATGCCGGCATCGAAATAGGGGATAACTGATTCAAATAGGCTGCGTATGTCAATACGGTTTGATGGAAAAACATGTAGACTTGATTTGTTTCGTTTGGCATCTGCTGGTATCTCCCGACGGTTCAGAGTACGATAAAACTCCTGTAGGAACTCTCGTGAGAATTTGAGAACAATAGAGCGATATGGTTTATCTGTCACAACCCGTTTTTGCAGCCACATACGGTTATCGCGCCGCATGAACGCACACTCCCCGGGACGCAGGATTGTTTTGCGATTTTTTTCGGTGATTTCAAGTTCTCCTGAACATATATAGATCAGAGTATGCTCACGGTTGCAATGGGCACAGTCACGGTCATTAGTGAAATAACTCGCTATAAATACATTTGAGCAATCGAAAACATCCAGTCTCTCCATATCGAAATATAATTTTGACGTAAAGTTAATACAGATTATTTGGATTTACTTTGCTGTGAAGCTCAAAATGAAATTGTATTATTGAAATTTTTAAGTAAGTAATAAAAATTAATACACATATAAAATGCAGTTATTTTTGAGATGTTTTTGCCGCGTAATGAAGGAGCATATAGGCATATGCGACTGAATTGCAAGGTAAAAACAGCCAGAAAGAACAAGTTTTATAGTGCAAGATTTCATTACTTACATATATCGGTTAATTTTTATT
>DAWBVG010000236.1:0-14172 GCA_052279865.1 Muribaculaceae bacterium | reverse complement strand
CAACGAGGGCGTGGTGATCATATTTAGTCTCATGAATATGGTTCATGAATTTCTCCATTGCCTCCCAGTTCTCATCTACAATGCCGGAGTCGCCGAATTGTCGCCATACCACCCACGGCACGATCACACCGGCATCTGCCCAGCCAAGACGCGACATATCTGTCGGGAACGCACCGTATTGTGCCACAGGAGCCACTCCCGGGAATCCCCCTTTGGCATTCTGGGTGTCGCGCATGTCGCGCATCCATTTGTGGAAAAAGCGACGGGTATCAGCAAAATAAGTACCGGTTTTTGCAAACACCTGAGTATCCGCAGTCCAGCCCAAACGCTCGTTACGCTGCGGACAATCGGTAGGTACGGAAAGATAATTTGACCTCAATCCCCAGAGGGTATTGCTTATAAGTTTGTTGACCGACTCGTTTCCTGTTGTTATGAAACCTGTCTCAAGATTTGCAGCAATTGAAGAAACGGGAATGGATTTTATAGATTTTATCCGAACTTCATTATCTGAGGTGATTGACACAAAACGATAACCATAGAAAGTGGTCTGTGGCATATAAGTCACATAATCTTTATCATTGCCAAACGTATATTTCAGCAGCATCCCTTTATCAGGTATGCGCAGATTGAGTCGGTGGCAACTTCCCTCCGGACCGTCCATGCCCCTACTTTTTGACCCGTTGCCGTCATTCAATAATTCGGATGGTTCGCACTTTAAGGTTGTTCCTTCCGTCGCGCGGAACTCAAAGCATGGCACTGCCGCACAGTTCTGTCCGAAATCCACTACAAGTGTCTCACCGGGACGTACCTTCATTTCCTTACCCGGAGCATATCTTGAAGTCACCACAATCTTTCCATAGGCATCATCAGTTTGTCCTGTGACACCTTGCCATACGTATGCATCCACAGGATTCAAGGCAAGGTCTTCACGCAAGTATATCTCAGCTCCGTCAGTCGGGAAAATATTACCTGCAAATTCTGAATTCTTTTCCGGCTTTCCCAATTTGTCGGCTACAGCGTGACCGGCAATATGACGCGCATCATACTCCTCTCCGTCGAAAATTGCCGCATGTTTCACAGGACCGGCAATCCCCGCCTTCCAGGAATCCGTATCGCTGCCATAATACTTCTTCGAACCATCTGCAAAAGTCAGTTCCAACACTCCCCTAAACGCCACTTTCTTACCGATCATCCCATCGTTGCCTTCGGGCGTGATAATCTTGTCTGCCCACCACCCGGGAGTAACCTGCACAGAAAATGTATTCTCAGCATTCGCTTTTCTGGAGATAGCGTCTGTTACATCATATGTAAATGAAAGCTTTGTCTTTGCGTAATGAGTAAAACCGGGCTTTAAGATCTCTTCTCCTATCAACTTTCCGTTTACATACAGTTGATACACGCCAAGACCGGAAGTCATCCATCGAGCCGAAACAACCTTCTTCTCGTTCTTTAGTGTGCTGACAAACCAAGAGGCTCCATCTGCCGCACGTTCGTTTTCACCTGATATTCGACCATTCACTACCGGGGCATCGCTTGCCGAGATCCACTCGGAATATTTCCATACGGCAGGATCCAACGCCTCGACAAGTTTACCATGCTTTTGCGAAGCATCTGCTGCGATATCGGCAGCAAGAACGACGCATGAAAGCATGCACAATCTGATTTTAAGTTTCATGATAGACTATGATTAGTTATAAAGATATTCAAAAGGAGAAAAACCTTTCGGCGGATCCATCCTTACTCCCGCAGGTTATTTTCAACGCGAATATAACAATAAAATATAACTAATCAAAATATTATGAACCTCAGACTATGCGGACAGTGCCACAGCAATTTCATCATGACATTCACCTCTACAAAAACAAAACTATTTACCACTCGAAGGCTGCGGTGACACCAAGGCTGTTGAGAGTAACACTACGCTGCCAGCGACTCCAATAGTTGGAAGTCAAGAGTTTATAGGAAATACCTATATCGAATGCTTGTTTTGGATTATTTTTGCTGACCGGGATTCGCACTCCCATCGATGGCTGCAGATAGAAGTATTCCTGATTTGTAAGATACCCATTGTTGATGCGTATATAGTCATCACTGCAAAGGAATGAGCAACCTATCTTCAGGTCTATGAAGAACGCTGCAGTTGAACCTGACGTACCGTTAACCGGATTACCACCGATATTGAAACGAAAATCAGTAAACAGAGGTATCATCACAGCATTTACGGAGCTGCTATGGTTTGTATCGAATCCATCTCCGGGATTGGAAGGATCCGCCCAATCATCTCCCCAATTGTCATTGACATTCGAGAAAAGGAAATCAACACCTACGCCCACACCCATGTAAAACCAGTTGGAATAACGAAAACCCTGCGAGGTGGAAACCGTAAGGAAATTGGCTTTGTAATGACCGAGACCTTGAGTGTATGAAGTCTCAATAAATCCTTTATAGTTCACAGATCCGGAAAGTGCCGGTTGAATCAGTCCAGGCAAACGATTGGCAAGTTCATAATACTGAGCCATTGCGTGAACATTCACAAACGCCAACACTGAGACAATTAAAGTACGTAATAATCTTCTCATAGCATAAGGTTCTATAATTTATTTTAAGTATGACTCGCAAATTAGTTAATGCATATAGCGGATTTTGAGGGATTTCTGAGAGTCCAGGAAGAGCAATGCGGGCATTGTGACTGACTGAACTCGCTTAAATCACCGGAAAAACGCAAAAAGATGCGTTGACAAATCAATTCATTAAATAATTTCGATATCCTATTTATAATAAAACAATTCAGATATTCAATTTGATGCTTAAACAAAAAAAATCCGCGTTTATTGGGCTGCGCCTGATAAATCGGAATTTAAATTTTTAAATAATTATCTGATTTTTAAACTTCCTCACGGAAAACCGTGATTTCAAAAAGATTTCTTTTTCCTTATTTTGCATGTACAATGCATGTTTCGAATATTTAACAACTTAATATTATGAGCAAATTAAGGAAATCCGGCATCATTTCTACCATTTTAGTGTTAATGATGTTTTGCGCCGTAGTGCCAATACATGCGCAATTATATGTCGAAAAGACTTTCACAGGCGAAGAAATCAATGAAAACTGGCGATTGCTGGATATTGACGAGACTACACCTCGTGAATGGGCTGGAATCGCCACAATCGATTTTAGCAATGGTTCGGAGGTATTTATAATCTCGAAGAATACTTATGCTGATGTTTCTAAAATATCCATCACTTATGAAAACGCATCTATACGGAATATTTTAAATATCCAGGATGTTAAAGTTGGCGACACAACTTTCAACTATACCAACTCAGAGAGCGATGGTTCAAACCCTTCCAATTGGCAAGCCCCATCAGCCACAACGACATGGGGCAATATCCACATATATACACAGTTGCAAAAATCAACTTCATCTTCTGCGACAATAAAAAGCATCACCATTACGTATGACAGCACGGGAGCAAGAAATCTCCGTTGGTCGACAAACTCCGCCACTGCAACCTTGGGAAGTGACTTCACTGCCCCTGCCCTCCAAGGGAGATATCTTGGCGACATCAAATATTCAAGCAGCGATATCAACGTCGCAACCATATCACCAACAACAGGAGAAATCACTCTTATCGATGAAGGAGAGACAACAATTACCGCATATGCCGAAACAGAAGGTCCCTGGCGCGAAGGAACAGCCTCTTATACACTTACTGTCACTCGACCCTCTTCGTTTATCAGCGAAACCATCAATGTTACCACACCCGGCACATTACAAGACTTGCTTCTTGATCTTCCTAGCCGTCCAAAGGAATTAAAAATTACAGGCAGCATCAACGGAACTGATATCAATTATATCAATTCAGGTACGGGGAAAATCGCAGGTGTGACCATTCTCGATCTTTCTAATGTGAAATTGGCTGTTAGCGACACTCCTTATAACACGACACAAATAGGCACTACTGATGTCGGGCTCGGAGAAATCCTGATCCAATTCTATATATCCGATAAATGCCGCATCGATACAGTCAGCGCCGGCGGTTCACTTGGTGGCAGCGGAATTTTATATAAAGTTTACAGTAATGCGTTTGCGGGAGGATTTATCAATAACAAGAATCTCTCGCGAGTAATTCTCCCTCATGACTTACCTGCCATCGGAATGTATATGTTCAACAACTCAAATGTTGAGAATGTAGTAATGCCTGACGCTCCCTCCGAAATCGGTGATGTTGCCTTTGCTGAATGCGCGCTGACCTCAATATTCCTTCTTGTTTCCTTAACAAAAATAGGAGCGTCAGCCTTTCTTAAGTCAGGAATATCGGATATTACCCTTCCCGAGGCATGCACCGAAATCGGGGATAATGCGTTTTCAGAAACAAAGTTGAGCAAGGTGAATCTTAAGAATGTGCGTATCCTTGGTCAGGGTGCCTTCGCAGGCACTCTCCTTTCAGGAATTATTGACCTTAGTAATGTCGAAGATATTCCGGATGGTGCTTTCTCCAACTGTGACATCAGCGGAATCATTTTCTCGAACCGTCTTAAGTCAATAGGAAGCTCTGCATTTAACAACAATAGAAATCTCAAGTCAATCATTATTCCGGATGGAACGGAATTCATAGGCAACTCTGCTTTCAGTGAGTGCAGGTCACTGACTTCTATAATTTTGCCGGAATCACTTATCTCCATTGGCGCATATGCATTTCCTCCTGAATGGACATTAAAACAACCGGTAGAAAACAATATCATTTACTTAGGTAAGGTAGCTTATCAGCTTGCCGACAATCCAACCTCTGTAAGCGAACTGACTTTTAAAGATGGCACTGTAGCCATATCTTCGGGTCTACTAAACGTTGACAGAGTTTCAACAGAGAAGACTGCTTTTGTAAACGGGATTAAAAAGATAGTCTTCCCCTCCTCGCTGAAATATGTCGGTGACAAAAATAATTATGAGTGTTCCTCATTTTTTGACATGACAAACCTCGAAGAGGTTATATTAAATGAGGGACTTTTGCAGATCGGGCACAATGCTTTTGCCAACTGCGAAAAACTGGATATCCCCTATTGGCCCGAAAGTCTTGAATATATCGGCTATCGTGCTTTCTACAATACCAATGTAGGTGCTGTAACTTTTGGAAAGAATCTAAAATATGCCGGAGGGCAAAGCTTTGCCGGATGCAATGCCCTATATGATTTGAAGCTGTATTCACCTAAGCTTATCAATGGAAGTCAGTATGTCTGGCATAAGGATCCTTGGAGTGAAGATGAGTCGACAGGTATTTTCAACACTACAGGTCTTGAATCCGTTACTATCGGGGCAAGTGTCGAAAAGATTCCCGGCAGTTTCTTGAGTGGCAATCTACCAAATTTGAGACGTCTCATTATAGAACAAAGCTCCACTCCCATAGAAATCAGACAAACAGCATTTTATAGATTTCCACTAACGATTGAAAACTTTCCGCGTCCAATAAAATATGTAGGAGAATCAGCATTTTCTGAGTGCATCTTTACATGCGAACCGGATCTTGAAAATTGTGTATATTTTGGAAAAAGCTCGTTTTCTGAAAGCACAGGAATCAAGAAACTTGTATTGAACAATGATATTGAATATTTGGGAGACCATGCTTTTTATGGTGTAAGCACACTCGACTCCATATATTACAATATTCCTGATATTGAGAATTCTTTTAATGGCAAGAGTTCAATACAGCCCTTTGAAAAATGCATCAATCTCAGGTCGGTGGTGATCGGCAAAGATGTGGAATATATCGGTCAATACGAATTTTCCAATCTCAGCAGCCTGGAGAATGTCATCTTTGAAGCCCGCAACGAGAATACACGTGCAGCCGCAGCATCTCTTCTGATTGACAACCAGGCTTTCCGCTCCTCAGCCATGAGCAGCATATCATTACCAAACTGCCGCACTGCCATTGGTGATTATGTTTTCGGAAACTGCACTAACCTCCGGGAAATCAGATTCAGCGAAGGTCTCGAAAACATAGGGGAAATGGCATTCTATAAGTCGGGCGTCGAGCAGTTAGACTTTCCCAAGACTTTTATGGCATTCACAGGAGCAAATGTTTTCCAGAACGCATCAAGCCTCAGCACACTATATTTCCATACACACGAAGCTCCTGCTAATCTCGCCAACGCACGTCTTGGACAATCTGTCGTGGTTTATGTGCCCCAGACTGCAGTGGAAGGATACAAACAATCCACCTCTAACGAAGTGCGCCCCATAAGCATAACTTCTTTTACGATTAATCAGCAAGAGGTCACAATGCAAGAAACCGATGTCATTCAACTTATAGCCGAAATAGCACCTGATGATTATTCCGGACTCCAAGTAAACTGGACTTCTTCCAATCCGGATGTTGCCACAGTTGATGCCAATGGAAAGGTGCTCGCAAAAGGTATAGGAGAGACAGAGATATCAGCCGGTATATCTTTCATGGACGGTTATGCTGCAACATGCAAAGTCAAAGTCAGCGATAGCTCCGATATAAGTGACATTGAGGGAGAAACAAATGGAATCAGGATAATTTCGAAAAACGGCAGACTTGAGATTCTTGGTGGGCATCCCGATGACACAGTGCGGATATACACCATCGATGGTAGTCTTGTCTTCAGCAATACCGGCAAGGTAATTGAAGGTCTTGCCAAAGGCATCTATATTGTCACCATCGGCAATCAAACTTTTAAGGTTACCGTAAACTGATAATTTAAGAAACGGTCATATACAAATGAAGGGGCACTCCTGACGGAGCGCCCCTTCCGGTTATAGTTGGGTTGGGTTAGGAATTCAATTAGATGATGCCCTGTGCCATCATTGCGTCTGCAACCTTGAGGAAGCCGGCGATGTTGGCACCCTTCATATAGTTGATATATCCATCGGGCTGTTTGCCATATTCAACACAAGCCTCATGGATGTCGTGCATGATCTGGTGAAGCTTCTCGTCAACCTGAGCTGCTGACCACTGCAGATGCTCGGCATCCTGTGTCATCTCAAGACCGGAAGTAGCTACGCCACCGGCATTGACTGCCTTACCGGGACCATAAGGAATCCTGTTTTCGATGAATGTATCGATAGCTTCGGGTGTGCAACCCATGTTGGAAACCTCTGCAACGAGGAGAACGTTGTTGGCAACAAGCTGCTTCGCATCCTCACCGTTAAGCTCGTTCTGAGTTGCGCAAGGAAGTGCGATATCCACTTTCTGCTCCCAAGGTTTCTTGCCTGCGAAGAATGTTGAGCCGGGGAACTTGTCGGCATAAGGAGCAACGATATCGTTGCCGGATGCACGAAGTTCGAGCATGTATTCGATTTTCTCAGCATCAAGACCGGCGGGATCGTAGATATAGCCGTCAGGACCGGAGATGGTAACAACCTTACCACCAAGTTCTGTAGCTTTTGTTGCGGCACCCCATGCAACATTGCCGAAACCGGAAATTGCTATGGTCTTGCCCTTGATGTCCTGACCAAGGTCTGCGAGCATTGCCTGAGTGTAATAGAGAGCACCGAAACCGGTTGCCTCGGGACGAATACGGCTACCACCGAATGAAAGACCCTTACCGGTGAATGTACCTGTATTCTCACGGGCAAGTTTCTTATACATACCATACATATAGCCGACCTCACGACCGCCTACGCCGATATCACCAGCGGGAACATCGCGATCGGGACCGAGGTTGCGCCAAAGCTCAAGGATGAAAGCCTGGCAGAAACGCATGATCTCTGCATCGCTCTTGCCACGGGGGCTGAAGTCTGAACCACCTTTGCCACCACCCATCGGCAGAGTTGTAAGAGCGTTTTTGAATGTCTGCTCGAAACCGAGGAATTTGAGGATTGAAAGGTTTACAGAAGCGTGGAAACGGATACCTCCCTTGTAGGGACCGATAGCGTTGTTGAACTGAACGCGATAACCGATGTTGTTCTGAACCTCGCCTTTATCGTCAACCCAGGATACACGGAAAGTGAAAATACGATCGGGCTCAACCATTCTTTCGATAATCTTAGCCTTCTCGAATTCGGGATGCTGATTGTAAACTTCTTCTACAGAGAGAAGCACTTCTCTTACAGCCTGGAGATACTCTTTCTCACCGGGGTGTTTGGCCTCAAGATTGGCCATGATTTCATTAATGTTCATGATAATCTTTTTAGACTTATGGTTAGATTTAATTTAATGTTAAATGTGTAATGTTTAATGTTGAATTACGATCTCGCAAACCTAAAGCCCAATGCCCATGACCTAATGCCTAAGACCTAATGCCTAAAGCCCGAGAGATACGTTTCAATGATGCAAACTTACAAACTTTATTTAACTCCACAAAATAAATCGGTGGTAATTTTTTATGTTTTGCAACCATAAAAACCGCAGAGATAAAAAAAGGAGCCCCGCCAAAAGCGGGACCCCTCATCGTTACGAAGAATTATATTATTTATCTTTACCTGACCTTTGAATCTTTTCTATTATTTCTGAGTGAAGATCACGATACGGTTCCAGTCATTTGTGCTGTAAGGCTGAACATCTGAGCCGTCATATTTGATTGTAAGACGATCGCGGCTGATTCCGTAAGTGTTCACAAGAGCATCGGCAACTGCATTGGCACGTTTCTCAGAGAGAGCCATGTTGTATTCAGATGTACCGGTATCCTTGTCTGCATAACCGCAGATAACAACCTTCTCATCAGGATTAGCTTTAAGCCATTCAGCCATGTTGTAGACATTCACTTCCTCTGTAGGCATGATCTTGTCTGAATTGATGGTGAAACGGACAGTTGTCATAAGAGGTGCGTTCACGCAGTCTTTCTGCACAGGTTCGGGGCAAGGAAGCTGAGCCTGAAGGGCTGCAACCTCTTCTCCACACGCGAGAAGCTGAGCACGAAGGTCATTGACCTGACCGTTAAGGGCTGCAATCTGTGATACATATGCACACTGGTTGAATGAACCGAAGCTGCGGCCACCGATATTGAAGTTGAAACCACCGAGAACTGCTACATTGGCATCAATTGAGTTGCCATGAACGCTGTTGTTCCAAGTGTCGGCATAGAAAGATGCACGTGCTTCAGCGAAGAAGTCAACATATTCGCAAAGACGGAAGCGGAACTGCAAACCTGCTGATACAGGAAGAGACCATGCTACGCTCTTTGGTTTGTTGTGACGGTTGTAAACATTTGTCCCTGCAGGTTCTCCACCCTGAGCATTGCGGAAATCCCAAGTGGCATCACCACCAAGACCTACGAACGGAATGATTGAGAAGACACGATTGTCGTTAACGCCACCAAGAGAGTTAAACATATCCCACATGAATTCTGCCTGAAGATTTACGTGTTTTGCGCGAGCCCAACCATTGTGGATATCAGGCTGCATAGGGTTATCCCAGTGCAATGCTCCGCCAAGGGCTTTGATACGGAATCCGATGTAAGGAGATACCCAACGACCAAAACCGACACCATAGGTGAGTGTCATTTTATGACGGCTAACATTGTCGCCCGGAGTCTTGGCATTGCCTCGCTCTACAAAAGGCTGGTTGATACCGGCTTCTACTTCAATAAACCAATTGTTACGCCAATTGGAGAAGTAGCGTGTGGTGTTGTCGCATGTGAATTCAGTTACCGTAGTAGCTTCATCTACGAAAACATCCTGTGCGTTCGCGGGAAGACAGAAAGCTGCGGTTCCGGCGCAGAGCGCGATCGCGTAGTAAAGATTTCTTGTTTTCATAAAATATTAATTTAAGATAAGTAATTTTTAAAACTTTCTAAATTGTTTTTTGCAATTTTTACCTATCTAACACTGCAAGGAAAAATTTTGTTTGCTCCCCGTGACAAATTTTAACACGAGAAATACAAAAATTTCTCTCAATCCCTTATCATATCACTTATTTTCATTAAATTCGCGATGCGAAACCGCGATACGAAATGAAGCGTCATCCAAAATACCGGATCCGCATCGAAGATGAGTCAAGACTCGAAGACCTTGCGGATATCACGCTGTCGCCGCTGTCGTTATGGACGGCGGTTGTGGTGGCATTGATTGTGCTCATAATGATTTCGGGCGCAATCGTGATGGTTACACCCCTCCGCACTTTGCTTCCCGGATACATGAAACAGTCCGAACGGTCAGCTACAGAAGACAATATTCTGCGCCTCGACTCTATTTTCGGTGCATATGCGCAGAATCAGGATTACCTCGACAATATTCTCAAGGCATTCGACACAGACCGCACCCCTACTGCAGATTCATTGGTGATGACTGCCAACCTGCGAGAGATGTCGCCCGATTCACTTCTGCCCCCATCTCCGCTTGAGCGTAAATTTGTAAACGCAATGGAGGAGAGGGAGAGATTCAACATTTCTGTGCTCGCACCTCTTGCCGCCGATGGCATGATGTTCTCTCCTCTCAGCGACAGTGGAATCTTCAGTGCGTCATCACGCACTGAAGAAAAGGGTAACGTCATCCTCCCTCCGGATGAATCCGTGAAAAGCGTTGCAGATGGATCAATTCTCGCCTCTTATTATTCTGCGGCAGAAGGGGGATATGTAGTGATTATCCAACACGCCAAAGGGTTTGTGACACGCATTGCAAGACTTGGTTCTCCTATGGTCTCTGCCGGAGATGCCGTGCTCGCGGGGCAAATGCTTGCCCTGGGTCCAAATCCAGATGGCAAGGGAAGAAGATACATTGAAGTGATGATGTGGCATAATGGTTTGCCACTGATTCCTTATGATTATATTGGAAATCCTGAATCCACAATTGTGAAGGATGCGCCGTTCGAGGCTCCTCGCGGAAAGTATTAGGATTCAAAAGTCATATAGAAATTTTAAAATGAATGATATAAAAAACATTGCGATACTTGGTTCCACGGGATCAATCGGAACGCAGACGCTCGATATAATCGAGGAGCATCCCGAACGATTCCGCGCATCCGTGCTTACAGCTGCCCGTAATTGGGAGCTTCTTGCCGCCCAGGCCCGCAAATTCATGCCCGACAAGGTGGTGATAGCCCGTGAAGAGTTTCTGCCTCAACTGAGGGAGGCTCTGTCAGACCTTCCGGTCTGTGTTGAAGCCGGAGCGGATGCCATCGCTGAATCAGCAGCGATGCCGGGAGTAGACATCGTAGTCACTGCAATGGTTGGATATAGCGGTTTGATTCCGACAGTAAAGGCTATTGAAGCCAACAAAACAATCGCGCTTGCCAACAAGGAAACTCTCGTTGTGGCTGGAGAGGTGATAACGACTCTGCTTAAGAAGTCAGAGTCGCGCATTATACCCGTAGACAGTGAACATTCGGCAATATTCCAATGTCTCGTTGGGGAAAACCGTGAAAATGTTGCAAAAATCATCCTGACGGCAAGTGGCGGACCGTTCCGCACAAAAACGCTTGCCGAGTTGGAGAATGTTACGGTCGACGATGCCCTCCGTCATCCCAACTGGAACATGGGCGCGAAAGTAACGATCGACTCAGCATCCATGATGAACAAAGGGTTTGAAATGATTGAAGCGCGATGGCTCTTCGATTGTCCACCTGATAAAATCCAGATTGCTGTTCATCCGCAATCGATCGTGCATTCGATGGTGGAATATATCGACGGTTCGATAAAGGCACAACTCGGGGTTCCCGACATGCATCTGCCCATCCGATATGCCCTCAGCTATCCGGAGCGCATCACGAGCTCTCGAGAACCTTTGAAACTTTCACAGTATTCAAATCTGACATTCGAAGAGCCGGACATGACTCGATTCCCGCTTCTTCGTTTTGCTTTCGAGGCAATAGCTGCCGGAGGCAACATGCCATGCATTCTTAATGCCGCCAACGAAGTGGCTGTTGCAGCCTTCCTTTGGCGAAAAATCAAATTCATGGATATTCCCCGTCTGGTAGAAAAAGTGATGAATGAAACTCCTTACATTTCAAACGTCACACTTGCAGATCTTGTGAGCACCAACACAGAAGCTCGAGCCCGTGCGGAGGCAGGTGTTGGGTGTTAGGCGTTAGGCGTTAGGCGTTAGGAGAAGCAATCTAAAGCCTAAAACCTAAAGCCTAAAACCTCAAAATTAAACATTACTCATTACACATTAAACATTATTTAAGCTTGGATACATTTCTTATAAAAGCGGCACAGCTTATTCTCGCATTCGCAATTCTTGTTATAATTCATGAATTCGGTCATTTCTTCTTCGCCCGCATATTTGGAGTGAAGGTGGAAAAATTCTATATATTCTTTGATCCCTGGATAGAACTTTTCAAGTGGAAACCTAAGAAATATTACGGTGGTCTCGGAAAAACGAAGGAGATCAAATGCACCGAGAACCCTAAAAAGAAAAAATCTTCATTCTGGGGAGACACTGAATATGGAATCGGTTGGCTTCCTTTGGGAGGATATTGCAAGATTGCAGGTATGATCGACGAGTCGATGGATACCGAACAGATGAAAAAGCCTGCCCAGGAGTGGGAGTTCCGTTCCAAACCTGCTTGGCAACGACTTCTGATAATGATTGCCGGAGTGCTCTTCAATTTCCTGCTTGCAATCATTATATATGCTGGTCTTGTGTACGCCACAGGCGAGAAATACGTTCCCGTGCAGGACGCAAAGATGGGTTTCACATATTCAGGAGAAGCGCGTAAGATAGGATTCCACAACGGGGACATACCTCTCACAGCCGATGGAGAAAAGCTTGAGAATCCGGTGGAAGCCCGCCTCAAGATGATTCAGTCAAAAAAAGTGACTGTACTTCGCGATGGACGAGACACTGTCAGCATCGCAATCCCCGACAAATTCATTTTCGCTCTCGACAATGAAGCAAAAAGCGATACCGCTACCGTGAATTTCTTCACATACCGCATTCCTACACGCATCACGCAGGTGATGCCGGGCGAGGGTGCTGCCAAAGCGGGAATCATCCCGGGAGATGAAATCATTGCCATTGATTCGGTCTCAACTCCCTCTCTTGACGAGTTCTTCTACAGCCTGAAGGGACATAATAACGAGACCGTGGATTTTACCATTGTGCGTAAATCCGAAGCAAAGACAGACACCATCGTCGTGCCCGTCAAACTCTCAGACAATTCAAAAATGGGAGTCGGTCTTGAAATAAATCCGTCAGCATTTTTCAACACAAAAGAAATACGCTATAACATATTCCAGTCGATACCTCGCGGAGTGGAGATGGGCACGGAAAAACTAACATCCTACGCCAAGTCCATGAAGATGGTGTTCACGAAAGAGGGAGCCAACAGCATCGGAGGTTTCGGCTCGATCGGATCCATCTTCCCTGAGAAATGGGACTGGATCGCATTCTGGAATATTGCCGCGTTCCTTTCTGTAGCACTCGCGTTCATGAACATACTTCCCATACCTGCTCTTGATGGAGGGCACGTGATGTTCCTCATCTATGAGGTTATTTTCCGTCGTCCGCCAAGTGAGAAATTCATGGAGCGTGCCCAGATAGTGGGCATGACCCTGCTGATACTTCTCCTTGTCTATGCCAATGGCATGGATATCGTAAGGCTTTTTAAATAATGTGGAATGTTAAATGTTAAATTGATGAAAACCATAAAGCTTAGACCTGGCAAGGAGGAATCGCTCCTGCGCCATCATCCCTGGGTATTCTCAGGCGCTATCGCCACTCTCCCTTCTGACCTTGAGGAAGGAGATGAGGTTTGCGTTACAGATTCCAAAGGCAACGTGCTTGGTGCCGGTCATTATCAGATAGGCAGCATAGCTGTCAGAATACTTGAATTTGGAGTAGAAAGCATTTCTGATGATTTCTTCAGCCGCAGGCTGGCATCAGCATTCGCACTGCGTCAGACATTGGGACTGATTCGCGAAGACAATACCTGTTTCCGTCTCGTTCACGGCGAAGGGGATTTTCTTCCGGGGCTCGTGATAGATATATATGGCGACACAGCCGTGATGCAGGCGCATTCTCCCGGAATGCACTTCGCGCGTCATAAAATAGCGGAAGCATTAACACTCCTGCCGGATGCACGCATCAGGAATGTATACTACAAGAGCGACACCACTCTCCCCTACAAGGCTCATCTTGATCCCGACAACGAATATCTGATTGGCAACTACGACGGCAACATAGCTCTGGAAAACGGACTGCAGTTCAATATCGACTGGCTAAAAGGGCAAAAGACCGGATTTTTCGTTGATCAGCGCGAAAACCGCAAACT
>DAWBVG010000235.1:0-6224 GCA_052279865.1 Muribaculaceae bacterium | reverse complement strand
TGGGTATTGGAGGGAGGGGAGAGGGTTGCTATATTAACAACGTAGCCGTCGGAAAGTTGCATATCTCGGCGTAAAGTATCTGATATTTCGTAGAGATATAGACTTTTGCGTCCTCGTGGCTTACCATTCTTATCGCGAAGCCTTACTGTCAATCTGTTTGTTGCGAAAACTCCGTTTTCATCCTCTTCCGAGATTTCAAGAGGAATCTCGGAAGAGGGATGGTTCGGAGCATATCGTAATGTAAGAATGAGATCGAACCGGTCGGCAGGATTCAATACGGAATCCATAGGCCATGGTGAGAACGGAAGTACGCACACCGGATCCCAACCCTCATTGTCAAAGTTGGCAAATTCCGAGTAAACCACATTGTCCACTCTACGGCAAGAGCCGAAGAGAGTCATCATCCCCGAAAGGATAATCAAGAATGTGGATATGACGGCTTTTTTGCTCATTCCTTAGGTTTGCCTGAAGCTTCCTGGTTCGGTTTTCCCTTGCGGTTGCCGCGGTTGTTCCGGTTACGGTTATTTCTATTGCGGTCGTTGCCGTTTTTTGAATCGTTTTTCCCTTCTGCTTTAGGAGTGTTGCCCTGCTTCTCCTTTTTGTCCGGTTTGTCGGAATCCTGGTTGTTGTTATTGCGCTTACGCTTGCGGCGTTTTGAATTGTCGAAACGCGTAAGGCTCTCCTGTTCCACAAGATCCACATAAGCCGGTTTCTCATTTTTCTTGCCATCGGTTTCTTCAAGGGCATCAACTTTGTTTCCCTGCTTGTTGAGTGCGATGATCTCGAATGCGCGGGCGGCATCAATGGTCACGAGATTGGCTGGAATTGATTTGTCGGTAGAATATGTTATCTTGCGGGCAAGGATATCGGGCTTGAAATAATAATATGTTCCATCTTTTGTTTCAAGAGTCACATCCTTGGGCGGAAGTTTTTTCTGAGCCTCACTGTATGAATCGATTTCGAAATTCAGGCAGCATTTGAGTTTTGCGCATTGTCCGGCAAGTTTCTGAGGATTCATCGAAAGATCCTGCACGCGTGCCGCTCCTGTGCCAACCGATACGAAATGCGTCATCCAGCTTGAGCAGCAAAGCGGTCTGCCGCAGGGTCCGATGCCGCCGATGCGTCCCGCCTCCTGGCGCGCACCGATCTGTTTCATTTCGATGCGCACCTTGAACGTATCCGCCAGTATGCGGATAAGTTTGCGGAAATCCACACGCTCGTCAGCAATATAATAGAAAATCGCCTTCCCTCCGTCGCCCTGGTATTCCACATCGCCAATCTTCATGTTGAGACCCAACTCTTCGGCGATTTTACGGGAACGGATCATCGTGTCTTCCTCACGCGCAGCAGCTTCAGCAGCCTTCTCAAGATCATTCTGCGTAGCGATGCGGAAAACCTTCTTCAATTCGGAGTCTGAATTGATATTGGCTTTCTTCATCTGCAGGCGCACAAGGCGTCCGATCATGCTCACGCGCCCTACATCATGTCCGGGTGCACCCTCCACAGCCACCATGTCACCGATCTTGAGATCGAGGCGGTTGGGGTTGGTATAGAATCCGGTGCGGGTGTTCTTGAACACCACTTCCACCACATCGAAGTCATTGCCTGAGGATATTCCGTCAAGCCAGTTGGTGGCGAAGAGTTTGCCGCGTGGACATTGGCAACTTGAGCATTTCTGTTTGTTCTCTGTCTCCACTGCGCAGTGTTATTTTGCAAAACTGATGGCTCTGGTTTCGCGGATTACGGTGATCTTCACCTGTCCCGGATATGTGAGCTCATCCTGAATCTTCTTGGCTATTTCTGCCGACAGTTTCTCTGTCTCTTCATCGGTTATCTTGTCTGCACCTACAATCACGCGGAGTTCACGACCTGCCTGAATAGCGTAAGTCTTCACAACGCCGGGGTAGGAGAGTGCAAGTTGTTCAAGGTCGTTAAGACGCTTGATATAAGCCTCCACGATTTCGCGGCGAGCACCGGGACGGGCACCGGAGATGGCATCGCACACCTGCACGATCGGGGCGAGAAGAGAAGTCATCTCAACCTCTTCGTGGTGGGCACCGATGGCATTGCATATTTCCGGTTTCTCCTTGAATTTCTCGGCGAGTTTCATGCCGAAGAGAGCGTGCGGAAGTTCCGGCTCGTCATCGGGCACTTTGCCTATATCGTGAAGAAGGCCCGCGCGGCGTGCTTTCTTGGGATTAAGACCGAGCTCGGAAGCCATGACGGCGCAAAGGTTTGCTGTTTCGCGAGAGTGTTGGAGGAGGTTCTGACCGTAGGATGAACGGTATTTCATTTTACCGACCATGCGGATAAGCTCCGGGTGCAGTCCGTGGATTCCAAGGTCGATCGCAGTGCGTTTACCTGTCTCTATGATCTCTTCTTCAACTTGCTTCTTGACTTTTGCCACAACCTCTTCGATGCGTGCCGGGTGAATACGTCCGTCAACAACGAGCTGATGCAGCGCAAGACGTGCAATTTCGCGACGCACCGGGTCGAAGCCTGAAAGCACGATGGCTTCAGGAGTGTCATCTACAATGATTTCGATGCCTGTTGCTGCCTCGAGAGCGCGGATATTGCGACCTTCGCGACCGATGATGCGTCCCTTGATCTCATCGTTGTCGATATGGAACACTGTCACTGAATTTTCAACGGCAGCTTCGGTTGCCACGCGCTGGATCGACTGAATCACAATTCGTTTGGCTTCTTTTGTTGCCGTCATGCGGGCATCATCCATGATGTCGTTGATATAGCCGGCTGCTGCTGTCTTAGCCTCATCCTTGAGTGATTCAACGAGTTTTTCTTTCGCCTCATCGGCGGAAAGACCGGAGATGCGCTCCAGTTCATCGGTGATCTGGCGGTGAAGATGGTCAACCTCAGCCTGGCGCGATTCGATCACAGCCTCGCGGTTGTCAAGATTCCCCTTGAGAGTGTCAAGTTCTTTTTTGCGACGTGAATTTTCATTTTGCTGCTGATTCAATTGAATCTCACGCTGTTTGTTGCGGGCTTCGGCTGCCTGGGCTTTCTGTATTCTCTGCCCCGCGTTTCTTTCAGCCTCGCTGAGGATTTTCATCTCTTCCTCTTTTGCCTGAAGGATTTTTTTCTCCTTTATAACCTCAGCCTCGCGGTTTGCATCCTCAATGATGGTGTTTGCGCGGGATGAAGCGTTTTTTTTGCTGATCACGGTAGCCGTCACGTAGCCTGCAATGGCTGCTACCGCCGCAATTATGATCCATATAGCTGTTTCCATGCGTATGTAGTTGTAGTTTGGTTGTTATTGTTATTTAATTAAATCTTTTTTCAATTCGGTTATTACCAGTGATCTTCACTCAACCGCATTACGCAACGTTTGCTTTCGCTCAAAAGCAAATTCTCAATAAAATTCAGAAAGATTTTGGAAAGACAGGGAATTATTGTAAAATATCATCCATATTGCCGAGGCATTCCTCAGCCTTGCGGGTAGCTTCCTGATATTTGATGGTCAGCTCCTTATAGTAAGAGGCATACTGGTAAACCATCATTGCAAGAAGACCTTTTTCGGAGCGTTTCGGGAAAGAGCGTCGCCAGGCGGCGAAGAGACTGTTGATCTCATCCTCCACGCTTCGGGTGAGTTCCTGATTCTGGAACGGGACAGTGATCTTTATCGGCTCACCGCCTATATTGATTTCCATATTTATCTTTTCCTGATCCTTCATCATTCCTTAAGCATTGCTATGCAGCGGTCGATGTTTCTGATCAATCCGGCAATGATTCGGCGCGTTTCGATCAACGTATTCGGGTCTTCAGCCAATCGGTGAGAGACACTTAGGTATTCAACGTCGAGCAGAGCCTTGTCGCGCACGCTGAGCGCTTCCGCTTCCTTGCGTCGCAAGTCGGCATTCTCCTCCTCCAGCTCCCTGTTGCGTTTGCGCAGGGATTCCATCTCTGCCCGGAGCTCTTCCTGGCGAGCTTCCAGCTTTTCAAGAATGCTTAAGAGGGATTGTGCCATCAATGCCAAATTTGCACAAAGTTAACAAAAAAATATCAAATCCCAAAAAGAAAATGGACTTAAGACATCGCCTTAAGTCCATTTTCTCTAACTTTTTTATGATTATTCGAGGCTCCACTCGAAGATGCCGGCGGAGTTGTCGTCGGGGAGTTGGAGTTCGAGTTTCATTGCTGTGGTGGTCACCGGGTCGAAGTTGACTGTGTTGGGGGTACCTTTTGCCACACCGTAATTGTCAGCGTTAGTCACCGGCTGCCATTCGCCTTTGGAATCTTTGTAGTAGAGTTTCCAGGATTTGGGAACGCGGCAGCCACCCCATGGACCGTCATCATACCAATATACCGTGGCACTCTGAACTTTCGATGCCTGGGGAAGATCATAAGAGAGCCATTCCGTGGTGCCTTGTTTGGGCCACCAGTGGGTATATGGCACGGAGCGGTCGTTTTCATCTTTCGGCACAAGACGGTCGTTGAGCGAGGATAGGGACCCCATGCGTGAGGAGGAGTTTATTTTGCTTTGCGACGCAAGTGTCGGAGGCATTACCGGACGTGATGCCGACAGCTCCTGCGGCAACCATACCGCCATATTGCCGCTTCCGCGATGACACCATGCGTAGTAGGGGATCAGATTGAGTTTCACGTCTTTGGCAACAAGCCTTCCTTTATCGTCATAACTGAGCACCTGACCATCGGTGGTGAGTTCCACGATTCCTTCAAGAAGTTCGGGACGCTCCTTTGCCACGAACTGCGGCTTCTGGTTCACAAAGATGCTGAGCACATCGAAGTCATTGTCTGTCCATTCCGCGCAATATACTATAGGTCCGCGCTCCACTGCGATGCGTCCTCTGTCTGCCTCGACCTTGTTGTTGGCTTTCACTGTGCGTACCTCCATGTCGAGATCAAGATTTACTTTGTCGCCTTTCTTCCAGTTGCGTGTTATCGTGTAGTAGCCATCTGGCGTTACAGTGCCTTCAGCCGGTTTGCCGTTGACCATTACGCGATATCCGGTGCGCTTGCCGTCGGTGTATGCGTAGAGATCGCTGGGCACGGGTTTATTCTTCACCCACCCCGGGATTCTGATTTTGAGGGCGAATGTGCCCGCTTTGTTTTTATCCACAGTCACGGTCACGTTGCCGTTCCAGGGATATGCCGTCTGCTGTGAGAGCACCACGCTTTTCCCTTTTACGTCCAGATCTGCGGTGTTTGACATGAAAAGATTCACATATACGTCATCATTCTTCACTGCATACACATATCCCGGAAGAGAGGGTATGAAACGGGCGATGTTGGAAGGGCAGCATGCACATCCGAACCAGGGCTGACGCTGATGCTGTCCCATAGATTCAAGAGGGTTGGGGTAGAAGAAACCACCGCCATCGAGAGCTACGCCTGAGATGAGACCGTTGTAGAGGGTGCGTTCAAGTACGTCGTAATACTTTGAATCTCCATGAAGGAGGAATAGGCGATGATTTACGTAGACATTCCCGATTGCAGCACATGTCTCACAATATGCCGACATATTGGGAAGTTCATAGTTGGCTCCGAATGCCTCACCGTTGCTTGTGGCTCCGATGCCGCCGGTGATGTAATATTTCTTGCCCACGATATTGTCCCAGATTTTGTCGATGGCCTTGATGTAGGCTGAATCTCCGGTGAGGGCTGCCACATCAGCCATGCCGGCATACATATATGCTGCGCGCACGGCATGTCCCACAGCCTCATCCTGCTCCACAACCGGTTTGTGTGCCTGGCTGTATTCATCGGTGCGCGATGTATAACCGCGTTTGTCGAGGAAATATTTTGCCTGATTGAGATATTTTTTGTCGCCGGTGACGAGATAGAGCTTGGCAAGAGCCATTTCTGCGATCTGATGACCCGGAACGCGACACACCTGTCCGGGACCGTCTCCGATTTCGCGACATACGCAGTCGGCATATTTTATGGCGATATCAAGGAAATTGCGTTTTCCGGTGGCTTGATAATGGGCGATGGCGCCTTCAATCATATGACCGAGGTTATAAAACTCATGACTGAGATCTTCCACTTTCTCCCAGCGTTTAGAGCCTGCCCACTCATGCGGGTGTTTGGGATTCATGGTTCGTGAGGTGTAGAGATATCCGTCAGGTTCCTGCGCGGCAGCCACAATCACGAGCACGCTGTCAATATAGTTTTCGAGGCGCTTGTCGGGATAAGTCTGCAACAGATAGCTTGCCCCTTCTATGGTTTTGTAGACATCCGTGTCG
>DAWBVG010000234.1:0-2002 GCA_052279865.1 Muribaculaceae bacterium | reverse complement strand
GCTGCAGAACTTAACATGCAGTCGAAACATTCTCTCGAAAAGGCAGCGGCACATGCCGCAGACTGTTTCACTACAGTAAGCGAAGTCACGGCAAGAGAATGCGAGCAATTGCTTGCCATTCGTCCGCAAGTGGTGACACCCAACGGCTTCGAACCGGATTTCGTCCCAAAGACCACTAAATACAACAAGCTTCGCAAGGATGGTCGTCAACGTCTTCTCGGAGTGGCATCTGCCCTCACCGGAAAGAAATATGACGACAATACATTTATGGTCGCTACATCCGGGCGTCACGAATACCGCAACAAGGGTCTCGATCTCTTTCTCGATTCAATTGTTAGAATGGAGGAGCAATTGCCTGAAAGCGCAGAGGTGCTGGCATTCATACTCGTTCCAGGATGGGTAAAGGAACCGTCAGGAAGCCTTCTGATGACACTTGATTTCGAGGGCAACGATAATTCTGCACCCGATTTCCTAACCCACCGTCTTTTCAACGAAGACTCGGATGAAGTGTGTGTAAGAATCCGCGAACTCCGCGCAGCAGGAAAACTCAATAAAGCAAGGGTAATATACGTGCCAAGCTATCTCGACGGACATGATGGCATAATAGACATTGCATATTACGACCTCCTTGCCGCATTCGATCTCACCCTCTTCCCTTCATATTACGAGCCCTGGGGCTATACCCCTCTCGAAAGCACGGCATTCGGTGTGCCTACCGTCACAACCGACAAAGCCGGATTCGGACAATGGGTGCTCGACAATTTCAAGAATGGTCTTCGCCAATGCGGAGTATATGTTGTGTCGCGTGAAGACAGCAATTATTTCGAATCACGCGATGCCATCGCTACCGCATCTGCTGATTATTACAATGCGTCGCCTGTGGCACGTTCGGAAGCTCGCCACGCAGCTTTCCTCACCGCAGAGAAAGCCGACTGGCAATATTTCATCAAATATTATGACGAGGCTTTTGCCATTGCATTACGCCGCGCATCAGAAAGAGCAAAATAAATTACCAACTAAAATATTATAATAATTATATATATGAAACTTCAGGTTAGCAATACTAACGCGCCCGCTTGGCGCACAATTACAGTAAGCGCTGAAATACCCAAAGAGCTCAAGCCCCTTGAGGAGATGTCGAAGAATCTCTGGTGGGTATGGAACAGCGCCGGCAAACGCCTTTTCCGTGACCTCGACCATGATCTCTGGCGTCAGGTTGGTGAAAACCCCGTGATGCTTCTTCAGCAGCTTTCTTATGAGCGTTATCAGGAGATCCTCTCTGATTCTGCAATGATGGATCGCATCAAAGAGGTTTACGCCATGTTCAAGGACTACATGAAACAGCCCATGGACAAGAAGCTTCCCTCTGTGTCATATTTCTCTATGGAATATGGTCTTTGCAACTGTCTTAAGATTTATTCCGGTGGTCTTGGTGTGCTTGCCGGCGACTATATCAAACAGGCTTCCGATTCCCGCATCGACATGACTGCAGTCGGTTTCCTTTATAAATACGGCTATTTCTCTCAGTCGCTCTCTATCGACGGTCAGCAGATTGCAAACTATGAGAGCCAGAACTTCGATCAGCTTCCCATTGAGGCTGTACTCGGAGAAGATGGTCAGCCAATGATTCTTGAGGTGCCCTATCCCGGTCGTGTGGTATACAGCCATGTATGGCGCGTGAATGTTGGTCGCATGAAGCTATATCTTCTCGACACCGACCTCGACCAGAATTCAGAGTGGGATCGTCAGATTACCCACAAGCTCTATGGCGGCGATTGGGAAAATCGTATCAAACAGGAATACCTTCTTGGCATCGGCGGTATCCTCATGCTCGAAAAACTCGGCATCAAGACCGACCTCTATCATGCCAACGAGGGTCACGCAGCATTGATGAACCTCCAGCGCCTTGTGGATTATGTGCAGAAAGATCATCTCCCTTTCAACGTAGCTCTTGAGATTGTTCGCGCTTCTTCACTTTATACAGTCCACACTCCCGTGCCCG
>DAWBVG010000233.1:0-2464 GCA_052279865.1 Muribaculaceae bacterium | reverse complement strand
CATATCTGCCAACGGGAGAGCACAACACGTGCCTTTCTCCACGACCTCGACATCGCTAATAAAACGCTGAAGCAATTTATATGCCGACATGGCTGCCTGAGGCATCAATGCATCAATATAACATGGTATAAAAAAGCCAGTTTTCATAGCAAAAAATTAGAAATTGTTTATTAGTAGAATCATCATCCGATATCGATTTCCTTCGGACGGGAAGAGACTTGTTAAGAATCCGGTTTAGTAATAACGCTAACCATTATGTTCTTTCCGAATTTATGCTTGAGCGAGTCTTCAATCTCACACGTGATACCATATCCCTCCTCGATATTCATCTGTTTGTCAACCTTTATCACAGCATCGAAAATAAGGAATGGACCACTTTTGCGGGTTTTAAGAAATTCCAGTTTATTGACCCCTTTGCAGTGCTCAACAATTTTTCTTGCCTCATCATAATCATGATGCGGTATCGAACCTTCCATCAATTCCCTAAATGCAGGAGCAAACAGGCGGATCGCCGGTATAATTATGAATATGACTATAACAAGCGACGCGCAAGGGTCCAGAATCCGCCATTCCTCACCAAGAAAATGAGCGGACGACACGCCGACAAGCGTGGCAATTGAGGCAAAAGCATCGCTTCTATGATGCCATGCACTCGAAATCAACGCATTGCAACGAGTTCTCTTGCCAACTTTCTTATAAAACCGATAAAGGAATTCTTTACATGTTATTGCAAAAACAATTGCTATTATTGTCCAGATATCCGGTTGGGGAAGGATCTCTCCCGCCATATAACTTTTAATTGATTCTATCGCTTCCTTTGTTACCATCACAGCGATAAAAATCAAGATTCCGGAAATCACCAGTGATGCAAAGGTTTCAAATTTCCCATATCCATAAGCAAAACTGTCATTGGCTTTCTTAAAAGAGAGTCCGACAAATGTAAGCATGACAAGATCTGATCCAACATCTCCTAAAGAATGATATCCATCAGCCACTAATGCATCGCTATGACCGAAATAACCGAATATCAGCTTTATAGCCATCAGAATCACATTTACAAAACATCCTATTGTCACAGCGCGTCGAATCTGGCGAGCTTCAAGAATGCCATGAAAATCGAGCAGGCCATTGAGATTTATCTGATGGGAATGATTATGTTTCATTTCACTTTTTAATTTTGTCGTACAAAATTAATTAAAATCTCTTCAAATTATCAACATTTTAAAAACAAATTGGTTTGAGAGCAGCCCCTCAAACCAATTTGTTTTTAAATTTCAATGATTTAAATCAATAAATTCGGGTGAAAGCGTATCCGAATCTTTCACGTGCTTCTTTCTCCAATTCCTCTCTAAACTGAGGAGCAGCAATTGAAATCATAAGTTTGGCTCTTTCTGCAAGATTCTTTCCACGAAGATTCACCGCGCCATATTCCGTAACAATATAATTTGTTTGGAATCTTGTTGTCACGACTCCGGCTCCCTCTGTCAAAACAGGCTTGATCTTGTTCATTCCTTTTGCCGTGGTAGCGAGCATAGCAAGGAATGACAATCCTCCTTCGCTCCTGGAACTACCATATACGAAATCATGTTGCCCCCCTACTCCGGAGAAAATTTTTCTTCCTATCGAGTCTGCGCAAACCTGTCCTGTGAGATCAATCTCCAAACATGAATTGATAGACATCACTTTGGGGTTTTGAGCGATCGTGAATGGATTGTTGGTCCAAGCCACATCCTTGAATATAACGTCTTCATTGTGATCAAGAAATTTATACAATTCCTTTGAACCAAGAGCAAGAGACGCTACCGACTTCCCCGGCATCACTTTTTTAAGTGAATTATCGATGATTCCTTTTTCGAGCAAAGGCAAAACTCCATCGGTCATGGCTTCTGTATGTAGCCCCAGATGCTTATGATTCTCAAGCGCACGGATCACAGCATTCGGGATACCGCCGACACCAATCTGAAGAGTGGCGCCATCAGGAATCAACTCAGCAATATAATTACCGATTTTTATCTCTTGATCTGTAGGCACTGCCGTAGGAACCTCCACTAATGGATCATCAACCTCAACGGCAGCTGCCAATTGGGAAAGATGTATAACGGCATCTCCTGGAGTGAATGGTACATGAGGATTGATCTGAGCAATCACCCTGTCTGCACATTCAACGGCACTTGTGGCAAGATCAGCGGAAACACCGAAGCTTACTTCTCCATGTTCGTTAGGCAGCGAGCAATTGATCAGAGCAACATCCACACGACAGGTGCCATCCCGGAATAAATCAGGAACCTCACCTAAAAAACGTGGAGTCATTGTGCCGTAGCCTTGTGCTATCCATTCGCGGAAAGCATTTGACACGAAAAATGAATCAACAAGAAAAGTATCTTTAAATTCCGGTTTACATATCGGTGAAGGTCTTCTGCCAACCGCAAATGCGCAATACACGGTCACATCATGCAATTCATGT
>DAWBVG010000232.1:0-4599 GCA_052279865.1 Muribaculaceae bacterium | reverse complement strand
TGAAGGTGGAATCGCCGATGTCAACAATAATGTGATTTCAGTATGCGTCTATTAACACCAATAACAGAGAGTATGTCGAAAAGAATATCCATATTGGCAATGCTGCTGGCTTTCCTCGCCGCATTCCCTTTCTCTATGTCGGCATCAGGCAACGATGACCATAATGAGAATGAGAATCTTGACGTCAAGGAGATTATTTTCGAACATCTCGGCGACGGATATGGCTGGGAAGTTCCCTTTGCCCACGTTTATCGAATCCCCCTCCCTGTCATAGTCAAGGCTGAAGATGGCAAATGGTTTTGCTTCTCTTCCGGAGATCTGACCGAGATTGAGGTTACGGAAAACAAGGAGACCGGCAAAATCAAGAAGCATCTTGTGCCAGTTATGAAAACGATAGAGAAAGATGGTAAAACCTATCGTTTTATGCTCGCGCATGAAGGATCGCATAAAGACAAAGTCGTGGAGCTCTTCCCTCTGAATGCTGAAGAGACTCAGAAAGCCAAAGAAGAGATTGCCAATGACAATGGGAAAGCGGCAGAATACATAATAGAAGAGGATGGTACATATTATCGTGAATATCGTCCGCTTGATCTGTCGATAACCAAGAATGTGGCGGCTCTCTTCATATCCGCTCTTCTCGTCACTGCAATGGTGATGGGTCTCGTGAGATATTACCGTCGCAGAGGTCTGCGCGCTCCCAGAAAAGGTATGGGCTTCTTTGAGATGCTGGTTTCATTTGTATATTATGACACCATCAAGAGCACCCTGGGTGAGAACACAAAGAGGTTTGCGCCATATCTTCTCACTTGTTTCTTCTTCATTCTGACGATGAACCTTGTGGGACTAATCGTGATTTTCCCCGGTGGAGCAAACCTGACGGGCAACATTGCCGTTACGCTTGTTCTCGCATTCATGACGTTTGTCGTGACAAATATTTTCGGAACGAAGCATTACTGGAAAGAGATCTTCTGGCCAGATGTGCCTTTGTTCTTGAAATTCCCGCTGCCTATCATGCAGGTGATTGAGGTTTTCGGTATTTTCACTAAACCGGCTGCATTGTGTGTGCGTCTTTTTGCCAATATGATGGGCGGTCATATAATCGTCATCACACTCACTCTGCTGATATTTATTTTTGCGGCGTTTGGCACCGGTGTAGCCGGAGGCGCAACTGTAGTTTCGGTTCTTTTCTCAATCTTCATGCTTCTGCTTGATGTGCTTGTAAGCTTCATCCAGGCATATGTGTTTACGCTTCTTTCTGCTCTGTTCATTTCAATGGCAGTGGTGAAAGAGCATGAGCACGAAGCTAAGGAGGATGAGACCTATCCTCAGCTTGAGCGCAGAGACAGGCAGGAGATTGCTGAAGAGAAATCTGCGTTGCAGAAACTGGCGAACGAGATGGATGCCTGATATCGGGAGGATGGATAAAACAATGAAAATAATAAACATTAAATAACAATTTAAAAAAATCTGAATTATGTTATCAACTATTTTAGCAGAACTTTCCCTGCAGCCTATCGCAGGACTCGGAGCAGCTCTTGGAGCAGCATTGGCAGCAATCGGCGCCGGTATCGGTATCGGTAAGATCGGTTCTTCCGCAATGGAAGCTATCGCCCGTCAGCCTGAGGCAGCAGGTGATATCCGAAGCAATATGATCGTGATCGCGGCTCTTATCGAGGGTGTGGCCCTTTTCGCTGTGATTGTATCCGCTTTGGCATTGTTCATCAAATAAATAGGCAATAATGGAATTATTCACGCCCGATTTTGGCTTGGTATTCTGGATGTTCGTAGCGTTCATCCTGCTTTTCCTTGTGTTGGCAAAATGGGGCTGGCCGGTTATCATCAAGATGATGGATTCCCGCGCAGCCACTATCGACCAGGGCGTGGAAGACGCAAAGCAAGCCAAAGAGCAGCTCGACAATGCCCGTGAAGAGGCAAAGAAATATGTCGTAGAAGCCCAGGCGCGTCAGGCAGAGATGTTGCGCGACGCAGCGCGCATGAAAACCGAGATCATCGAGCAAGCCAAGAATGAGGCAGCCGATGCAGCCCGGAAGGAAATGGAAGCTGCGAAAGCCGCCATCGAGCAGGCACGCAAAGAGGCGGAACTGCAATTTAGAAATGAAGTTGGCAAATTCTCAATCGATATCGCTGAGAAGATGGTAAGAACCCAGATGAAGAGCGATAAGGCACAGACTGAGCTTGTCAACAAATTATTGGACGAAATAGAGAAAAACTGAAAGTAGATGGTTTCCGGACTTATACCCCACCGCTATGCCAAGGCATTATATAAGTTTGCCTTGGAAAGCAACACCACCGGCGAGGTTTACGAGGAGATGAAGCGAGTTGTGGATTCTTTTCGCAGCAACCCCGAGTTGGAGAAAGTTTTGTCAAATCCATTTGTGGATGCCGCCGACAAGGAGAAAGTGCTGCTGAGCGCAGCGGGCGAGAAGCCCGGAAACGACTACCGCCGGTTTGTAAAGCTCATCCTCGACCATAAGAGGGAGGAATTTGCCTACCTTATGGCGCTCGCTTACCGCGATATCTACCGCAAGGAGAATAAAATCTCGCAGGTTAGAATCATTACCGCTGTGGAACTTCCAGAAGCGGAGATGAAAAAGCTGCGCGCGGTGGTTGAGAATTCATTCAAGTATACAAAATTTGAATACTCGTCGGAAGTGGATCCCGATCTGATCGGAGGATTCGTGATAGATGTGGATTCAACAAGAATGGATGCCTCTGTGAGTGGCGAACTTGAACAATTACGTCAAAATCTCTTAAGTAGCAATTAAAGAAGATGCTCAATCCCAGCGAAATATCAGATGTTTTAAAACAAGAGCTCGAAAACATCAATTCGAAAGTCAAATTTGAAGAAGTAGGAACGGTGCTCAGCGTCGGCGACGGAGTGGCACATGTCTATGGACTCGAGAATGTGAGAAGTAATGAGCTTGTGGAGTTCGAGAATGGTGCGAAAGGCGTTGCGCTCAACCTTGAAGAGAGCAATGTCGGTGTTGTGCTTCTCGACAAAGTGAATTCAATAACCGAGAACATGTCTGTAAGGCGCACGGGAGAGATTGCGTCTATCCATGTGGGAGAAGGGCTTCTCGGGCGTGTCATCAACATGCTTGGTGAACCAATCGACGGCAAAGGACCCATCGAGGGTAAGCTCATACCGCTTCCCATGGAGCGTAAGGCGCCGGGCGTTATTTTCCGTCAGCCGGTGGTTCAGCCGCTTCAGACGGGTATCAAGGCTGTTGACTCCATGATTCCTATCGGTCGCGGACAGCGTGAGCTTATCATCGGTGACCGTCAGGTAGGAAAGACAGCAATCGCCATAGATACCATCATCAACCAGAAGTCGAATTATGAGGCTGGCAAGCCTGTATATTGTATTTATGTGGCAATCGGTCAGAAAGCTTCAACTGTGGCTTCTATCGTGAACACGCTTACAAAATACGGAGCGATGCCTTACACCGTAGTTGTGGCTGCAAATGCATCTGATTCCGCATCAATGCGTTATTATGCACCGTTCGCCGGCGTGGCAATCGGTGAATATTTCCGTGATTCGGGACGTGATGCCCTGATTGTTTATGATGACCTTTCAAAGCAAGCTGTGGCTTATCGCGAGATCTCCCTTATCCTCAAGCGTCCTTCAGGTCGTGAGGCTTATCCCGGCGATATCTTCTATCTTCACTCTCGTCTTCTGGAACGCGCTGCAAAGATTATCGGCGACCAGAAAGTTGTGGAGAATATGAATGACCTTCCCGAGGTTATGAAGCCAATGGTGAAGGGTGGAGGTTCACTCACGGCTCTTCCGATTATCGAGACACAAGCAGGTGACGTTTCCGCATATATCCCGACCAACGTAATTTCCATTACCGACGGACAGATATTCCTTGAGACAGGTCTTTTCAATCAAGGTATCAGACCTGCCATCAACGTAGGTATTTCTGTGTCGCGTGTGGGTGGTAACGCGCAGGTGAAGGCTATGAAGAAAGTTGCCGGAACTCTTAAGATCGCACAGGCTCAGTATCGCGAGTTGGAATCGTTCACTAAATTCGGTGGCGATGTCGATCCCGTGACTGCAAAAGTTATAGATACCGGTCGTAAGAACCAGCGTCTTCTTATCCAGCCACAGTATCATCCCTGGCCTGTCGAGAATGAGATCGCTGTTATCTTCTGCGGTGTGAACGGTCTTCTTGAGAACGTGCCTATCGATAAGGTAGGGGAGTTCGAGGAGCAGCTGCTGCAGATGTTGCAGATGAAATACCAGAAGGAAGTGCTTGATGAGCTTCGTCAAGGCAAACTTACCGACGACGTGTCGGAGAAGCTTACACAGTGTGCCAAAGAAGTGGCAGACTCATTGAGCGCTGTAAAATAATCTTCTAAAACAATTATTTAATGGCAACCCTTAAGGAATTAAAAATACGCATCGGTTCGGTAGCATCGAGTGAGAAGATCACCGGTGCCATGAAGATGATATCTTCTGCGAAAGTGCATAAGGAGGAGCAGAGTCTGCGTCGTCTCAAGCCTTTCAAGGATCAGATAAAATCTATCATGGGACATATCCTTTCTACCGGTGAGAATTTCAATTCTCCATTGATA
>DAWBVG010000231.1:0-2151 GCA_052279865.1 Muribaculaceae bacterium | reverse complement strand
CGTAGGGCTGGAAACATCTCTGGCAGCAGTCTACACATACATGGTGAAAACCGGCATTATCTCTTTCGACCGCATGATAGAGATGATGGCAACAGCACCGCGCCGCTTATTCGGATTCGCCGGTGGATTATCGGTAGGGAACCGAGCAGACCTTTCACTTGTTGATTTTAATAGGGAATGGATTGTTAATCCGGCTGATTTCCTTAGCATGGGAAAAAGCACACCCTTCGAAGGAGTAAGACTCACCGGCAAAGTTGTACTGACAATTGCCGCAGGCACTCTTGTATATGATAATTTAGAAAAATGAAAACAGACAGACATAAACATCGATTTTTCCGCGTCCTCTCCAACCGGAAGGTTGCGGTAAAGACCTGGGAGATGGTTCTTGAAGGAGACACTTCAGATTTTACAGCCCCTGGACAGTTTATAAACATCGCCGTTGATGGGAAATACTTGCGGCGCCCGATTTCGGTATGCGATATTCAGGAAGACAGGCTGATTCTCCTCTACGACGTGGTTGGAGAAGGCACGGAAGGGATGTCGGAGATGCAACCCGGATCAACGGCAGATCTTCTAACCGGGCTGGGCAACGGATTCAATCTCTCGGCTCCTACAGAGAAACCTTTACTGGTAGGCGGCGGAATAGGGTGCGCTCCCCTTCTCCAGCTCGCGCGCATGCTTTGCGCCGAAGGGAAACGTCCCATCGTGGTTCTCGGTTTCAACACCGCTGCCGACGTGGTTTTGAAGAAAGATTTCGAAGATTTGGGTCTAAAGGTCTATATCTCCACAGCCGACGGCACGGAAGGTACACGCGGTTTCGTAACCCACGCTATTGCTGCCAACAATCTTGATTTCGACTATTTCTACACCTGCGGGCCCCTCCCGATGCTCCGCGCTCTCTGCGAGACTCTTGAACAGCCCGGAGAGGTGAGTCTGGAATCTCGCATGGCATGTGGATTTGGCATCTGCATGTGCTGTGTGCTTGAAACAAAAAGCGGTTTGAAAGGCATCTGCAAGGCAGGTCCTGTTTTCCCAAAAGATGAACTGATATGGAAATAAAAGATATTTCAGTAAACCTCAGTGGTGTCGAACTCGACAACCCTGTGATTCCCGCAAGCGGATGTTTCGGTTTCGGATACGTGATGTCGGAATATTACGATCTCGACATCCTGGGATCCATCTCAATCAAGGGCACTACCCTTTCGCCGCGTGTAGGAAATCCTCTGCCACGTGTCGCTGAATGCCCCGATGGACTCATAAACTCTGTCGGACTCCAGAATCCCGGTGTGCACAAAGTCATATCCGAAGAGCTGCCAAAGCTCCGTAAGGTGTTCCACAAACCGATAGTAGCCAATATCAGCGGCTTTTCGATTGATGAATATGTTGAAGCATGCAGTCTTATCAACGATGCCGAACAAGTAGGCATTATCGAACTCAACGTGAGCTGCCCCAACGTGCATGGCGGAGGCATGAGTTTCGGCACGCAGACCACATCGGTAGCAGAAGTTGTGAAAGCGGTGAAAAACGTCACAACAAAACCTTTATACGTCAAACTCACTCCCAATGTCACCGACATTGTATCCATAGCACGGGCTGCGGAAGAGGCTGGAGCCGACGGTCTCTGTCTCATCAACACCCTGCTTGGAATGAGGATTGACACCAAGACGCGCCGTCCGGTTGTGGCAAACAAAGTAGGCGGGTTCTCGGGTCCGGCAATCTTCCCTGTGGCTGTAAGGATGATCTGGCAGGTTGCTTCTGCTGTGAACATTCCCATTATCGGCTGCGGAGGTGTATCGACTGCCGACAACGTCATAGAGATGATGATGGCGGGAGCTACAGCCGTTGAGGTGGGTTCGGCAAACCTCGTAAATCCTTACGCCTGCAAGGATATAATCGAAGCTCTACCCCACCACATGGAGAAGCTTGGCATATCAAGCCTTAAGGAGATAATCGGCGCAGCAGTGGAAAAATAAATGCATCAAACAACATAACACATGAACAGAGACGTAATCATAGCCTGCGATTTCCCCAACGCAGAGGAAACACTCGCATTTCTTGATAAATTCAATGGCGAGAGCCGTAAGCCGTTCCTGAAAATAGGCATGGAACTTTATTATGGCGCCGGCAACGAGATTGTAAAAGAAATCAAGC
>DAWBVG010000230.1:0-1373 GCA_052279865.1 Muribaculaceae bacterium | reverse complement strand
TGGGTATTTATGGGGATTTATGGGAGTAATGGGGATGGGATTACACAAGGGATTCGAGATTGATCATGACTTTCATGCATTCCTCCCTATGGTTGTCAATGCAATCATAAGCTTCGTTGTAATCCTTAAATTCAAAGCGTTGCGTCACAAGCGGATCGACTTTAAGTCTTCCATCGGCAAGCATATCGGCGGCAAGAAGATAATCTTCGTGAAGATACATCATTGATCCAATCAGCCTGATCTCATGTTCGTCAAGCACGGCAAGATTGATTTCAGGATTTTTTGCGAATACCGCCACAATCACGATATCGCTGCCTTTCTCAATATTTACCACAAGATCTGTGATGCATTTTTGTGCACCTGACACTTCAAACGCACATTGAAAACCTTCATCTCCAAAAACGCGTTTTACTGCGTCTTCGAATGATTCCTTCATAGTGTTTGCTGTGTTCTCCAGTCCACATTCACGCGCCTTGGAGAGACGAAGATCACTTACATCGGTTATGAGCACTTTTTTCGCGCCTCGACCCTTCACTGCTTGCGCCACAAGATTACCGATTGTTCCGGCTCCGGTGATCACAACGTTTTTACCTTCTACATCTGTTCTGCCGGAAGCATGAACACCTACGGCGCAGGGCTCCATGATTGCGATCTGCTCATAAGTGAGTTTTGGATCACATTTGATGATTCTGTCTTCTGTTACAACGAAATATGGCTGGGCACATCCCGGCGCTTGAAATCCCTGTACCTTTAGGTTTTCACATACATTCGGTCTACCATTCCGGCAGGGACCGCATTCTCCACAAACAAGTTGCGGACGCGCCGTTGCCTTGTCACCGGGTTTTACTGCGGTTACGTCCTTGCCGACGGCAACAACATCCGCGCTGTATTCATGACCCTGAATCACCGGGTAGGTTACAAACGGGTGCTGTCCGTGCATCACGTGAATATCTGAGCCGCATACACCGATTTTATGGATTCTTAATAGAATTTCGTTGCATTTCAGATCTTTCGCTTCAGGAGCGGGAACATCAAAAAATTGTATGTCATGGGGTTTAATAACTCTTGCCTGAATCATTTTATTCGCTTTTATATTGGTTTATTCGATTAATATAAAGTTGTTTAATATCGTTCCATTTGTAGAAATTTCCGTTATAACTTTTGAGAGGGAGTGCCACCTCCTGTTCGTTGAGAAGAATCTTCACAATAATGTCATTCTTATTTTCTTTCAGTGGACGATAGAAAATCATCTGCATATTTGCTCCCATTGGAGTTACATTATAAAGATTCCATCTTCTTATCATTTCTTCAGGATCGTCAGGAACATTCTCGTATCCGTCAAGACACATTAGCGGAACGAGCGCCATCAGCAC
>DAWBVG010000229.1:0-2348 GCA_052279865.1 Muribaculaceae bacterium | reverse complement strand
CTGCGCGGGCGCGCGATTTCTTTTTCATCGCGCCCAAAAGCTGAGGACTCCCCTCGATTAGGGTGACTGTGACATCTTCGGGCTGTAGTTCAGGATATTCCTTTGAGAGAATATATTTCTTCATCTCTCCTATGGCTCCGGCTATCTCTACGCCGGAAGGACCTCCTCCAACAACAAGGAATGTGAGCAGTTGACGCCGGCGTTCCGGATCGCGGCACATCGCGCCCCGTTCAAGCCGGTCAAGAATCTCATCACGCGTGTGGGCGGCTTCCGCCACTGTCTTGATTCCGAAAGTCTCTTCAGCAAGATTATCCATGCCGAAATAGTTGTTGGTGGAACCAGCGGCTATGATAAGCTTATCGTAAGAAAGAGTCTCGTAACTTGTTGTGACTGTTTTTCCGGCAAGGTCGATATCCTTCACATGTCCCATATGATATGATGTGTTCTTCATCTTCTTGAACTCTCTGCGGAATGGGAAACAGATGTTGGCACTTACCAACCCTGAGGATGCGATCTGATAGAAGAGGGGTGGGAAACAATGAAAATTATTGCGGTCAACAAGACTTATGCTGTATTTATCAGGATCAAGGTGTTTTACCAGGTTCAGCCCGGCAAAGCCACCTCCAATTATAACTATCTTTTCCATAAGTGTAAGAAACTTTTATTTAAACAGCTTCTATATTTTAAACAGCTTCTACTATGATATATTGGGGCAGGTTCTCGTTTTATTCCTGTTCTTCATAATTTTTAACGAACAATTGGCTGCTAATGTTTCAAATAATTTAGTAAATTTGCAATGTGAAGAAATCTATAAAGATAAATATAAAGATTAATAAGGGTCCCGGGTGGCTTCGCGCTTTTGCGCTCAGCACGGTATTGTCAGTATTATCATCTGTGTCGGTGAGTGCGCAGGTCAATGCCGAGCAAGTGCTTAATATCGGACGCAATGTCCTCTCAATGGAGGATTACATGCTTTCGATACAATATTTCAATCAGGCAATCAAGGCAAAACCATATCTGTCGGATCCATATTTTTTCAGGGCGCTTGCCAAACTCTACCTCGAAGATTATAAGGGGGCTGAGGAAGATTGTACGCTCGCATTGGAACGAAACAAATTCAAGACGGAATCCTACAAGGTAAGGGGATTTGCCCGCCAGAACATGGGTAAGGATTCTCTTGCCGTGATTGACTATGATTCAGGATTAAAATATAATCCTGAAGACAAATATTTCCTTTTCTATAAGGCTGTGGCGCAGACAGAGATGAAGAAAAGGGATGACGCGGAATCCACGTTCGACCGATTGCTGCGCATATATCCTCAGTTTGAAGACGGTTATGCTGCGCGCGGACGCCTTCGTGCTCTTGACGGAGACACGGTGGGTGCGCTTGCAGATCTTGATAAAGCTATCTCCATTTCCAAGAATCTTATAAATGCGTTCCTGATGCGGGCACAGATAGAAGCCGATCAAAAAAAATGGGATGCTGCACTTGCAGATATGGATGCTGCCATTCGTCTCCAACCGCAGGAGGCGGATCTTTATGTGAACCGGGCATATATCCGTTATAATCTTGATGATTATTTCGGTGCAATGTCGGATTATAACTATACTCTGGAGCTGGAACCGTATAATTCGGCAGCTCTTTTTAACCGCGCCCTTCTCCGGTATGAGGTAAAGGATCTGAATCGGGCTGCCGAGGATTTCAGCAAGGTGCTCGGATATGATCCCGATAACTTCCATGCACGATACAATCTTGGACTCGTGAATATGGAGCGCGGACATAATAAAGAAGCTTTGGCTGATTTTGAGAAGATATCACGCAAGTATCCTCGTTTTTATCCGGTGTATTATGCCAAAGCGGAGGTTTATAGGAACATGGGCGACATGCGCACTGCCATGCAGAATGCCTATGTCGGCGATGATCTCGTGAAGCGCTATGTAAGTAATCCGGAGAAGAATCCGCTTGACCGCCCTACAATTGCTCCGGGGAAAACGCGTACAACACAGAAAGCGGATGATGATGACGAAAGCGAAATTGAGGTAATGAACCGCTTTAATCAGCTTGTTACGGTAGGAGGCGCCACAGAACAACAGCAACTCACGTATAATGAGAAGATAAAGGGTCGTGTGCAGGATCGAGACATACGTGTGGAACCTGAAGCCGCTTATATGCTTTCCCTTCAGGATTCACCATTGTCATTGCGTTCCACTTCCAACTATTTTCGTGAATTGGATGATTTCAATCAGCGCGGTTATATTTCTGATAAGATATATCTTTCCACCGGAGTTGACACTGCAGAAGAAAGTGTGCTTAAGCGTCTTTTCGATCGGGCGGATTTCTATGAAGG
>DAWBVG010000228.1:0-8248 GCA_052279865.1 Muribaculaceae bacterium | reverse complement strand
TCGGTGGAAATATTGGTAACAGTATCTCACCGACGGCAGAAGAGGTTGAAGGATTCAATCGATATATTAAATCTTATGTCGATTGTCTGCCCATAGAGAAAGCAGCTGTGGAATGCAAAAAATAAAAAGCTGAAAACTTATTTTGTATTTAACAGGGATGGTTAGTCAATGTGCACCATCCCTGTTATTATTTTGTTGCATCGTTTTCTTAAATAGAAGTTGTTTAAACAACTTCATAATTTTTGAGAGCTTTTTTTGCTTAATATGTGAGTAATTAGTAATTTTGTAGCATGAAAACGAATGTAGCAGTTTTTTTCGGAGGACGTTCTGTTGAACACGAAATCTCCGTAATATCAGCCTTGCAGGCTATCAATGCCTTCGACAAAGAGAAATACAACATAATCCCTGTATATATATCCAAACAAGGAAGATGGTACACAGGTGACAACCTTCTTGATATCCGTAATTATCGTGATCTTAAAAAGGTAGTGGAGAATGCTGAAGAGGTGTTTATGCGCCCCGAATATGGTGATTATAACCTATATAAAGCCAATATCGGCATGTTTTCGAAAAGAAATCCCGTAGTTGCCGAATTACACGTTGTAATCCCTGTGCTTCACGGAACCAATGGCGAAGATGGCATTTTTGAAGGTGTGCTTGAAACCATTGGAATCCCATACGCAGGTTGCAACACTCTTTCAAGTGCAAACGGCATGGATAAAATCACAATGAAGATGATTCTGCGTGAATCTGGTGTGCCTGTTGTGGATTATGTATGGTTCACTGATCGTCAGTGGTTATCATCGAAAGAGAGTATCATTTCAGAGGTTGAAAGTAAGCTCGGGTATCCAGTCATTGTAAAACCAGCAAACCTTGGCTCAAGTGTGGGTATCGGTAAGGCTTCCAATCGTCAGGAGCTGATTTCCAAAATCGATAATGCTGAAAAATTCTCTCAGAGAATCATTGTTGAGCACATGATCGAGCAGTTGAAAGAGATCAATTGCTCTGTGCTCGGAGATGCTGACGAGCATCAGTCTTCAGTTTGTGAGGAGCCAATTAAGACCGGAGATTTCCTTTCTTACGAAGATAAATATATGGGAGGGTCAAAGACTACAGCCGGAATGCAGGCGAGTGAAAAGAGAATCCCGGCAGATCTTCCTGAAGAAGTCAGTGAAAAGATTCGCAAGATGGCTGGTGAAACATTCCGTGTGCTTTCCTGTCATGGAGTAAGCCGTGTTGATGTGATGGTAGATGAAAAAGACAATAACATCTATGTCAATGAAATCAATACCATACCCGGATCTCTCTCTTTTTATCTATGGGAGGCAACAGGAATCACTTTCCCGCAACTCATGGATAAGCTTGTGCAGCTCGCGTTGAAACGTAAACGCGCTATAGATCGAAAGACCTTCACATATGATCAGAACATATTTTCTCTGGGTGGAGGCGTTAAAGGCGCAAAAGGGTCCAAAGGGGCAAAATTTTGATATTGAAAATATTTAACATGCAAATATAGATGGCAAAGAATTTTAAAGAATATAGCAAGCAGCTAAATCTTTCAGACATCAATAAAGAGATGCTGGAACTTTGGGATGCCAATTCGCTCTTTGAGAATAGTATGAAGGAGCGTGAAGGTTGCCCTACATTCGTGTTTTTTGAGGGTCCACCGTCAGCTAACGGTATGCCGGGTATTCACCATGTGATGGCGCGTACTATTAAAGACATTATTTGCCGCTATAAAACAATGAAAGGCTTTCACGTTAAGCGCAAGGCAGGCTGGGACACACATGGTCTTCCTGTTGAGCTTGGCGTTGAGAAAACACTTGGAATCACAAAAGAAGACATCGGCAAAAAGATATCTGTTGACGAGTATAATGCCGCGTGCCGTCGTGAAGTGATGAAATATACTAAGGAATGGACTGATCTTACCCATAAAATGGGTTATTGGGTGGATCTTGACAATCCCTATATCACATATGACAACCGTTATATAGAATCTGTTTGGTGGCTTCTTAAGGAGTTGTACAAAAAGGGTTACCTTTATAAGGGATACACGATTCAGCCATATTCGCCCGGTGCCGGCACCGGTTTGAGCTCACATGAGCTTAATCAGCCGGGATGTTACCGTGACGTCAAGGATCTTACTGCCACAGCTTTGTTCACAATTAAGGATCCCAAACCTGAAATGACGGGGTGGGGACGTCCTTGTTTCCTTGCGTGGACAACAACTCCCTGGACTCTTCCATCAAATACCGCACTTTGTGTCGGACCTAAGTTTGAATATGTTGCAGTGCGCACATATAATCCTTATAATGGTGAAAAGATTACAGTCGTTTTAGCTTCTGAGCTCATTGGGGCTTATTTTAAGAAAGATGCCGATAAACTTCCTCTGGAAGATTATAAGCCGGGAGATAAGATTGTGCCTTATCAGATTGTAGGACGTTTCTCAGGAGAGGATCTTGTCGGGATGCATTATCAGCAGCTTATGCCATGGGTTAAGCCTGTTGAGAAACTCGGAGAATACAGTGCTCAATACGTTGCTGAATTTGCAGCGGCGAATCCTGATAACGTTTTCTCTGTCGGCAACGATAAGTTTGTGGAAATGGAGGCTGCTGCCTTCCGAGTTATACCGGGAGATTATGTGACAACTGATGACGGAACAGGAATTGTACACATTGCACCTACTTTTGGTGCGGATGATGCTAAAGTGGCGAAGGCTGCCAATATTCCTTCTTTGTTCATGATCAATCGAAAGGGTGAGACACGTCCTATGGTAGATCTCCAGGGAAAATTCTATCTCATTGACGATCTCGCTCCGGAATTTGTGGAGAAATGCGTAAATGTTGAGGAATATAATAAACATGCCGGCGAATATGTTAAGAATGCATATGATCCGCGTTTCACACAAAACGGCAAATACGATGATGTTGCAGCCAATAAAGAGGAAGATCTAAATGTGCGTCTCTGCATGGAGATGAAGCAGGCTGGTGATGTGTTTAAGACAGAAAAGCATGTTCACAACTATCCTCATTGCTGGCGCACTGACAAACCCATCATATATTATCCTCTCGACAGTTGGTTTATCAGAACCCCGCAGGCTCGCGAAAGACTGATTGAATTGAACGAAACAATCAAATGGAAACCCGCGTCTACAGGTACAGGACGTTTTGGTAAATGGCTTGAGAATGTTCAGGATTGGAATCTTTCACGCTCACGTTATTGGGGAACACCTCTTCCTATCTGGAGAACAGAAGATGGCAAAGAGGAAATTTGCATAGGTTCCTATGAAGAGCTTTGTGAACTTATCGATAAATCCGTAGCTGCTGGAGTAATGAGTGAAAATCCATTCACGGCAAAAGGTTTCAAACCGGGTGAATATACCGGTGAGAACTACGACAAGATTGACATCCACCGTCCTTATGTCGATGATATTGTTCTCGTTTCAGAAAGCGGAAAGCCGATGAAACGTGAAACAGACCTTATTGATGTATGGTTTGATTCCGGCGCAATGCCGTATGCGCAGATTCATTATCCCTTTGAGAATAAAGAACTCTTGGATTCGCATGAGGTATATCCCGCTGACTTTATAGCAGAAGGTGTGGATCAGACACGCGGATGGTTTTTTACGTTGCATGCTATTGCCGGGATGGTCTTTGATTCCGTGGCATACAAAGCTGTTATATCCAATGGTCTTGTGCTTGATAAGAATGGAAACAAGATGTCGAAACGTCTTGGCAATGCGATAGATCCGTTCGGCAATATTGAGAAATTCGGCAGTGATCCCGTGCGTTGGTATATGATTTCCAATTCTCAGCCGTGGGATAACTTGAAATATGACGAAGAAGGCGTGGCAGAAGTCAGCAGAAAACTCTTCTCAACTTTATACAACACATATAAATTCTTCGCATTATATGCCAATGTAGATGGTTTCACAGGAGCTGAACCCCAGGTGAAATTGTCGGAGCGTCCTGAAATCGACAGGTGGATTCTTTCTCTTCTCAATAGTCTTGTGGCGGAGGTTGAAACTGCTCTTGATGATTATGAGCCAACAAAAGCTGCACGTGCCATTGATACTTTCGTGAATGATAATCTCTCGAACTGGTATGTGCGTCTTAACCGCAAGCGTTTCTGGGCAGGTGAAATGGATACGGACAAACTTTCTGCATATCAGACTTTGTATACATGTTTGAAGACTGTTGCGCAGCTGATGGCTCCGTACGCGCCTTTCTATGCTGACCGTTTGTATGCAGATCTGATGGCGCCGGCATCGGAAGGTGATGGTTATGCATCCGTGCATCTTTCAGATTTTCCGGTTGTAGATAAGGAGGCTATTGACAAGGATCTTGAGGAGAGGATGAGTCTTGCGCAGGTAATAACTTCTAATGTGCTTGCTCTTCGTCGCAAGGTCAATCTCAAGGTTCGTCAGCCGCTCCAGACACTCTTGGTGCCTGTTGTGGATGCTGCGCAACGCGATGCTATAGAAAAGATCAAAGGCATTGTGCTTGATGAAGTGAATGTGAAAGATCTTAAGATCGTAGAAAATGAAGAGAGCGGTCTTGTGAAGAGAGTCAAGGCTGATTTCAAGAAACTCGGTCCGAAATATGGTAAAATCATGAAGGCTCTCGGTAAAGCAATCACTGAGATGAGTCAGAAAGATATTGCCGAATTTGAAAAGAATGGTTCCTTCACATTTATATCTTTGCCTGAACAACCGGTTGTTACTCTCGAAGATGTTGAAATCATCCCCGAGGATATCCCCGGATGGCTCGTAACCAATGAGGGAAATGTAACGGTAGCGCTTGATGTGACTTTGACAGATGCATTGAAGAATGAGGGTATGGCGAGGGAACTTATCAACCGTATTCAGAATATCCGCAAATCATCTGATTTTGAGATTACAGATAAGGTTACAGTTGAACTCTCCGAGACACCTTCGGTTGTTTCTGCTCTTGATGCCTTCAAGGATTATATAGCAGCGCAAGTTCTTGCTGATGAAATCATTTCCACCGCGGAATTGTCGGGTGACAATGTTGTCGAACTCGATATTGACGGGGAAAAGATTCTGGCGAAAGTTACGAGAAAATGATACAAGAAAACAGCGCATTTGCGCAAAATCACAATAGCAAGTCATCCGGCATTTCTGCCGGATGGCTTGCACTTATAATTGCCTTGGCTGTAATAGTTGCGGATCAGGCATTAAAAATATGGATAAAAACCAATTTCTATCTCGGAGAAGATTTTGAGATATTAAAATGGTTTCATATAAAATTTATTGAGAACAACGGCATGGCTTTCGGCCTTGAATTGTGGAACAAACTTGTTCTCACGTTCGGCAGAATTATCGCGGTAGTTCTCTTCATATGGTTTATAGTAAAAATCAAGGATATAAAAGAAATACGGAAGGGATTTATTGTCGCTGTTGCTCTGATAGCTGCAGGTGCTGCAGGAAATATTTTCGATTGCGTATTTTATGGCAAAATATTCAACAATCCTATGCCTCCCGAAATCGCAACTATTTTCCCAGCAGATAGCGGTTATGCCGGATGGTTTGAGGGAAGGGTGGTTGATATGCTGTATTTCCCCTTCTTTGATTTCTATTGGCCTGAATGGGTTCCTGTTGTAGGAGGAAATTATTTTGAGTTTTTCGCGTTCATATTCAATATTGCGGATTCATCGATATGTATTGGTGTGGCTTTGCTTATTCTTTTTTATTCTAAAGATGCTGCAATAGCATTCAAGGCAATCGGGAATAATGATAAGACTGAAAAATCGTCAAAATTGAAATAGAGTTGAAAAAATATACTTTCATATTGGTTGTTGTGGCATTGCTATTCGGATCAGGATGCAATAAAAGGCCTAAAGGTGTTTTGTCTGACGATGAGATGGTCGGACTTATTGCCGACATGCAGATAGCGGAGGTATATATGCAACAACATAATTCGGGGTATTATAATGACAGTGTCCGAGACAGTGCAGTGCAGTGGGCTTTAGATAAGCATGGCTTATCTAAAGCTGATTTTGATTCCACAATGACGTGGTATGGAAGGAATATTGACGACTATTTGAATCTTTTTGGAAGGGTTGATGCGGAATTGGCAAAACGTCAAAACAGAGCAATTGGCGAGACTGAAAAGAATCTGGTTTCAACTGACCTTTGGCCATATTCTCGCCATATTCTGATATCCGAGAATGCCCCATCTAATGGGCTCGCATTCTCATTGCCTCTAAATAATATTCCGAAAGGGGAAAGAATAACATGGAAGATGCGTCTGAAGGGATTATCTTCCGGAAACGTGTTGCTTGGTGTGGATTATGATAATGGCACGTCAAGTTATACCTATCAAACCCAAAACGGAAATTCAAAAATCGATCTAACTCTTCAAACTGATACAGCGTATAGTGTTAAGAGAGTGTTCGGATATATAAGAGTCAAAGAAGATCATTCATTGCCAATCTGGATTGATAGCATTGCGCTTCAACAAATACCGCTTGACAGCATGGAATATTATAGAATCCACTCTCAACGTAAATATTCCGGCTTCCATAAACGTGTAAAAGTTTCGGAGAAAAAAGACACAATTGAGGAGGATTCAAAAATTGGTGCTATTCTTGAAGATACCGAAGGGAATCCGGTTCCTGTAAGATCTATGGGTGACCGAGAAAGACCTCGACTCAATCAAAATAAACCTATCCGGATGATACCACAGCAGGAATTAAAGGTCATACCCAAAAGAGATATTGCTCCAGTTAATAAATAATGAAACGTGTTCGTTTGCTAACTAAACGTCTTTATAAAAAAGACCGGAAAGGGAATGTATTAACATTCAGCCTTCCGGTCTTGACTATATTTATTTCAGATAAAGATTTTGATAAAATCAAATTCAGTCTTCAGGATTATTTCGACATTTCAATTAATAGATTTGAGATGGACGGTTATATGTCTGAAATTCCTGGAATCCTATATGTTGACCATGAACTATTACTTTCGGAAAAAGAAACCGGTTGGAGGCTGACTTCATCAATCAAAAGGAATGCTGATATTGATTGAAGGAAGTAGCGTCCAGGAGGAAAGGGGATTCCAGTTAACGTTGACAATACCTCTTGATCCGTATCTCCCTGAATAAGGATAAAGTCTCTGTGTATAATACCGTCCTCCTCTATAATATTTTACGAGATATGTGTCATCGCTTATTCTCCAGACACGCACATCTCTGCCGCCTCTTGCTGCGTGAGCAACCATTTTGCGGAGTTCATGATCATAGTCTCTATAATATCTGCGCTCCATTTTGCGACGCTCTTTCCAATATTTTTTCTCAGCCTTGCGTGCTTTCTTCAGATGCTTGTAGTAGTCATCGTCATCATCATATTTATGATGTTTATATGAATGATGGCGGTCGTGACGATACTCATATCGATCTCTATCGTGATGCTTGTGCTTATCTGCGAAAGCGACACCAGTTCCTGACAGGATAAACAGAGAGAGGATGAGTGATGTGATTATACGTCTCATAGCCTTGAAATTTAGTGGTTATATCTATAAGACATCTTTTATGGAGAAAAGTTTAATACAACCTCAATACACCCGTAAAAAGTGGCTATTTACCGCGTGGTGATTGTTGTTGAGTCTGAGAAGGTTTTGCAGCTGCATTCCCGGCTGCTGTCGCATTACCCAGTTTCATCCAATTGTCTGTCCATTTTGTCAAAGCATTGTTTTCCTGAGTCAATATTACGGTCGCAACAGGATCAAGAACAGTATATACCCACCTGTTGTTACCATAAGTCATTTTTAAGTCGGTCCATATTGACTCAAATACGTTGCGGTTGCCTTTTCTGCGCTTGATACGATTCCATTCTTCTGTCCAGTAGCGGTTCCATTTCCTTCCTTTGAAATTTGGGCGACCACCAGAATGTACAGAGACCATATTATCGTTAGGTTCAAGATAATATTCGTAGTTTATGTCACAACTCTCACTTATCGTCATGTCAACTTTATATTGCCCGGTACCCCAGATCCTTCTCATTTTCTTAGAATCGTCATAACCAATGAAACTGCGTGGCACAAGGAATGATTCTCCTTTGACCGTAACATATTTGGATCTATTATTCATCGTCCCGATCTGATTGGCATCGAGATTATATTGTCTGATATTAGCTTTTGTTGGACGTATATATACAAAATATCAGTGATTCCAGTCTCCGATTTCAAGAGCGAGAGTATCGGGTATGGTTGCATTAATATCGAATTCAC
>DAWBVG010000227.1:0-11717 GCA_052279865.1 Muribaculaceae bacterium | reverse complement strand
GATGTGTATAAGAGACAGATTCTATATTAATCAAATGTCTTCAATCTGAATACTTTCGAGTATTTTTCTATCATCGAACAGGGCGCTTTACCGGATGGCTGAAAAGGTACAAACTACCATCTAATTCCCTTATAATCTCGCCTAAGTGCCAGATAATGGGAGGAGTATATTTCAGACATCCTTACAATACCATTATCAATGCTAAAAGAATTGGGAATAACTTCGTTTTTAGGCATTTGACAACTATAGGCAATAAAATAGATGGCAGGAACGATTTAATTCCCACCATAGGAGACAATGTAAACTTAGGAGCAAATGTGATAATCATCGGAGATATCTCTATAGGCGACAACGTAATCATTGGAGCAGGCTCGGTGGTTACTAAAGATATTCCATCCAATTGTATTGTTGCAGGAAATCCAGCAAAAGTCATTAGAACCTTATAGCTTCTAAATCCTCTACGCATTATAAAAAAATAGTTAAGCTGTGTCAATGACGCAAAATCAAAAAATTGTTGTAAGAAAAGAGAATTATTTCCCACATATTGACATTTTCAAGGGGATAGTAATACTATTGGTAATTGCCGGTCATATTGTGCAAAACAGTCTTCGTGGAGGAGGCCGAGACCATCCACTTTATCTTTGGATATACCTCTTTCATATGCCAGCATTCTTCTTCTGTTCAGGCTTCTTAAACAAAGTAAATGACATAAGTAATTTTGTCACAGCCAGAAAGTATGTTATAAAAAAGACATTCCGGATTCTGGTCCCGTATCTGGTATGGTGCGTGATAATGTATTTTTACAGCCAGAAGCAAATAAGTTTGAATTCATTTGTCAATTATACCTTATTAACCCCAGGATACGGCTTGTGGTTTTTACAAGCTCTTTTTAAGTTCTACATACTTTCGATGATTTTTATGTTACTAATAAACAAAACATTAGCGCAGGACAGATACAGAACAGGTAATATGATTATCATTTTGTGTATTTGCATCTTCATTTCCTTTCTGGGGAAAGTTCCTTTCTTAATTGACTGGAATTTTGTTTGGTTCTTTGGGGGGCATGATTCTTCGTCAGTCATCAAAATTGTATAATTTTTTTGTAAACAAGTGGACTGCTACAATATTTGCTGTTATATTTTTTGTAGCAATACATTTCGACGTTCCTCGACAGATAATATCCTTGACGGGAATAATCACAATCCTTAATATCTCATTGATTAAGTTTGATGAAGGTAAAGTGATTTATTGGTTAAAATATTTTGGTAAAAACACCATGCCTATTTTCCTCCTCCATTTCTTTCTACTCGGGAAATACAAATTAAACTTTCCGATAGATAATATGATAGTTGTATTTGCCATTCTAATGATGATATCTGTTATATTGGCATTTATTTGCCTAATTGTATATAGAGCATTGTCATTTGGCTATCTACCTACCCTTTTATGGGGAGATAAAAACGCTTATCAAAATTCTGATTAAGAGATAAGGGAAGATAGCACACATAAGGATATTTAATCAGGAATCCTTACTACAGTACAGGTAACGTATTTTGCTAAAGCGAGATGGATATTAAAAAAGAAGGTAGTAAAGCTGCTTCATGGAGTTTAATAGATAAATTTCTTAAAAGAGGGGTTCAGTTCGTACTCTCAATTTTTTTGGCAAGATTGTTGATGCCTGGAGACTTTGGTGTTATAGCCATGGCTGCCATTTTTGTCAGTTGGGGAGAGGTTTTCAGGGACTTTGGTCTTGGGCAGGCACTGATTCACCGACAAGATGCTACTGAAATTCATGCCTCAACAATATTTTACCTAAATATTATCATGGCATGCCTTATAGCTGGCATATTTTGTCTTATAGCACCACTAGCAGCTGACTTTTATGATAATGCAATGGTGGCATGGGTAATCCGCATTTCTGGTTTGATATTCATAATAAATGGGTTCAATGTTGTCCAGAACTCCTTATTAATAAAAAAACTAAATTATAAAATTAATACTGTAGCGAGTTTTATAGCTTCTATTATATCCGGAATTGTGGGAATAACTTTTGCATATTTAGGATTCGGTGTTTGGAGTCTGTTGATACAAAGTGTTTTAAGTGCCATAATTTCGACCATTTACATCTGGAATAAATCAAAATGGCGTCCGAAACTGGTGTTTGATTTCTATGAAACCAGACCATTGTTTAAGAAAGGTTTTGGATATATGGGACAAGGTCTCGTTGATAATGTATTCTCATATTTGGGTACAATGGTGATTGGGAAAATGTTCTCTCCGGGAATATTAGGTATTTATGATCGGGGAAATTCTTTAGCAGAAATGCCGAATACAACTTTGGTATTGCCAATTTCTCGCCCCCTCTTCCCAATATTCGCAAAACTTCAGAATGACATCGTAGCCCTTAAACAATATTATCTCAAGATCCTGCAGATTATGAATTGGGGAATGATTCTGGTTGCAGGAATATTCCTTTTATGTTCAGATGAGATAATCATATGCCTATTAGGGGAAAAATGGGCTCAGTCATCAGTGTATTTTTTCATTCTTTCTTTAATAATTCCATTATGTTCGAACTGGTCAATCATTACAGCTCTATGGAAAGGAATGGGATTGGTAAAGAAAGTCACTCTGATAACATTTATAGAAAAATCATTATTCGTGATTTCGATTCCAGCTCTTTTCATAAGTCTGGAAGTTTACGCTTATTGCATACTTTTGTCTCATATTATTGCAAATGTAGTTAAAGCATATATGAACTCTTTCGTGACCGGACTTTCAATATTTACCCAATATAGAGAATGGGCAATAGAAATGACGATAGTATTATGCGCGATACTATTGGGAAGTTTGATTAATATTGGAAATGTTTGGATATCTCTGATAATTAAAGCCACTTCATTTTTAATATATTATTTGATTTTAAGTAGGTTATTGCATTTGGAGGGTTATATGTCGTTTAAAGTCCGATTGGCGTCGATGTTGCAAATACTCGCCCAGAAAAAATCGATAAGATGAAAAATAAAAAAATTAGAATATTGTATACGATCCCGAACTTTGACACGGCAGGAAGCGGAATTGCATTAATGAAGCTTATTACCGGTCTTGACAAAGAATTGTTTGACATTTCAATTGTAGTCAATCACACGCGTGGTGAGTATTTCAGGAATGTTGTTGCAAAATCTAAGATCCCTGTATATGAGCTGAAAGTGTCAGAAAGGCATGGCGATAATTTTCGCGGATTTGTCAATGCACTTAAGGTGGCAAAATTTTATCGAAAGCATAAGTTCGATATAGTTTATTCCTATGGATACAGTTCCGATTTTTGGGAAGGATTTGCTGCCAGGCTGAGCGGGGCTAAATGGATCTATGTAAAGAAAAACTTGAACTGGGTCGGCTCATCCAATAAATATTGGCGCCTTCGCACTTTTTTTGCCAATCGAGTTAGCGTAGAAAATAAATATATGCTTGAACATTTTTTTAATTACGCTCCAAAAGTTATTTTCAATCCAATCAGTATTGACACCAATGAATTTTATCCGCGTGAGAAAAATCAAGAGTTACTTAGACTACTGAATCTTTCAGAAGATGATAAAATCATATTATCTCTCTCCAATATGGTGAGGCGAAAATCAGTTGAAACACTTATAAAGGCAATACACATATTGAAATTAAAAGGAGTCAGGGACTTCAAATGTCTAATAATGGGTGGTGGTGACCCTGAATATATCGCGGAGCTGAAAAGTCTTGTAGATTTATTGGCACTTAATGATCTGATAATATTTTATGAAAAGTCTTTTGAGACATATAAATTTTATTCTATCGCAGATTTATTTGTAATAAATTCCTTAAGCGAAGCTGGTCCTGCTACAGTACTGGAGTCTATGGCGTCGGGAGTAATAACGCTTGGCACTAAAGTAGGAGGAATGTTAGACAGATTGGCTGAGTTCCCTGATCAATTATGCACTCCCGGGGATGCAGAGGAATTAAGTGAGAAGATTGATGAATATCTACATTTATCCGCATCAGAAAAGGCTTCTATTTCCAAACATGAAGTTCAAGTGGTACGGGAGCAATTCTCTCTTGAAGGCGAGATAAAAAGACACACCAAGTTATATCAAGAATTAATGAGATGAGAAATCCGATTATACCTGTCGAACAGAAGATAATTAAGATTGAAGGAGAGCACAAACTGGATTATAAAGCCATTTGCTGCTTTGTAGCGATAGGTTTTTTCCTTGACAACGACACATACTATGAGGATGAAAAGACACTAAGAGCCGCATCGAGGTTTCATGATGGGAAGGAGGAAACATACTTCAAATGGTTCTATGATCCGATAGAGAGGAAACTCGATGATATAGTTGATGAGTTCGCCGCTATTTTTGAAGGCATTACGAATCGTAAACTTGAAGGAAAAAAGATTATTCTTCCGCTTTCTGGCGGTCTCGACAGCCGAAGTCAAGCCGCGGCATTAGTTGGAAGAAAGGATGTAATAACATATAGTTATGAATTCGAGGGTAGTTTTAATGAGACCTATTATGGTGCGAAGATAGCAGAAGTATGTGATTGGAATTTCAAAAAATACACAATACCAAATGGCTATCTTTGGAAAAGACTACCTGAAATAAGTAAAACAAACAAGTGCTATTCAGATTTTGTCAATCCAAGGCAAGTTGCCATATCCGAACATTTCCCGGAGATGGGAGATGCCTTCTATTTAGGTCATTGGGGGGATGTCTTGTTCGACAATATGAACTTACCTTCAGATGCTGACATCGACACTCAGATTGATTGTTTATATAAAAAGATTGTAAAGAAAGGTGGCATTGAGCTTGCTTCCGCCCTGTGGAGATATTGGGGACTGGAAGGGGATTTTGAAGAATATTTGCGCCATAGACTTACAACTCTCCTCTCAAAAATAGATATTCAGGACGCAAATGCTCGGATAAGGGCTTTCAAGTCATTGTATTGGGCACCACGCTGGACATCGGTCAACCTCTCCTTTTTCTCAAGATATCATGAGATTGTTCTCCCTTATTATGATGAAGAGATGTGTCGGTTCATATGTACTGTTCCGGAAAAATATCTTGCAAATCGGTTGATTCAGATAGAGTATATCAAACGAAAATCTCCTGAATTAGCAAAAATTCCTTGGCAGACATATCATCCCCATAATTTATATAACTATAACCAAAAGAATTTGATTAATGGAGCAATAGCCAAAGCAAATTCTTTAAGACGCAAAGCGAAAGAACTGATCACAAATCGGTTTATGACAATGCGGAATTGGGAGATTCAGTATCTGGGGAAGGATAATGAATCTCATTTGAGAGAAGCCGTTTTCAACGATAGAGGGCTTGCACCTAAAGAAGTCTGTGAAGAATTTTTGAAAAAATTTTATCAGGGCAATCATAAATCTAAAATTTGGTACTCTCATCCCGTGTCAATGCTTTTAACACTTTCTCAGAAATGCGAGTAGCAGTATTCTCAGGGGCAATCCCTTCTACTACGTTCATAGAGAATTTGATCGTAGGATTAGCTAATAACGGAATAGAAGTTACTCTCTTCGGGACTAAGAGAGCTAACACAAATTACGCCAAAAATATCTGCGTTCATTATTTCTACAATGGACATTTAAGATCAGCATTCGTGTTTTTGGGAGATTTAATTTCTATGGCAGTCAGACATCCCAAGAGACTTCTCCAATATTTAAAGTATTTATCGAAAAATCGCAAAAATTACGGACGGGGGGATTTCATCAAACACTTGAGAGTATTGCGACATTTGCCGGATATATTCCACGTCCAATGGTCAAAAGATGTGGGTAAGTGGAGTTTCTTAAAGCAATTCAAGGTAAAGCTTATTGTTAGTTTTCGTGGTGCTCAGATAAATTATTCTCCAATCTGCGATTTGAAACTCGCCGATGAGTATTCCAAGATCCTACCTCTCTACGATGCTTATCATTGCGTGTCGCACGCTATATCACGAGAGGGAGGAAAGTATGGAGCAGAAGCCAACAAATGCAGCATAATATATCCTGCAGTAAATGAAAAATTAACTAAAACCGGAATTCAGTATAATTCAGGCTCTGATACGCTTAATATACTCTCAGTCGGGCGAGACCATTGGAAGAAAGGCTACTGCGTCGCTCTTGATGCAATGTCGCTCTTAATGAAGGAAGGAATTAAATTTCATTATACGATAGTAGCCGGTGGAAAAAAAGAAGAATTAATCTACCAGATCAATCAGCTTGGACTAAATGACAATGTCATACTTATCGATAATTTACCCCACGATGAAGTTCTTCAAAAATATAAAGACGCCGACATTTTCCTCTTGCCCAGCTTTGAAGAAGGGGTGGCAAATGTTGTGCTTGAATCCATGGCGTTAGGTACATTCGTAATCTCCACCAATTGCGGCGGGATGGAAGAGGTCATCACTGATGGAGTGAATGGATTTATTGTTCCACTCAGAGACATCAAAGCCATAAAAGAGAGTATACTTAGGTATATCAGCACTCCAACCGGCAAAAGACGGGAGATGATTGATAATGCAAGAAATACCATTATTGAAAGGCATCTTGTCGACAATCAGGTGAGTCTGATGATAAAGCTCTACAATAAGTTGTTGAAATGAAGAAGATCGGTATTGTACTCGCATCATATCCTGCTTATTCGGAAACATTTTTAATTTCCAAAATTAAGGGATTGATTTCCGGAGGGACGAAAGTGATTCTTTTTGCCCCGTCGAATGGACGCAAAAAACTAAAGATAAAACACCTGAAGTGTACAAGTCCTTACTCAGTAAACGGTAACAGTATTATCCAGACTCTGAAAACTACGGCGATAGCCTCGGCAATAATACTAACGCATCCTTTCAGAGTCGCACGTCTGATAAATGAAGAAAGAATAGATGGATCGTCATGGCAGGAAATAATCAAAACCGTCTATCTCAATGCCCATATTCTGCGCTACACTCTTGATTGGCTATATTTTGGATTTGCTACCATGGGGCTAAACCATGAGAATGTCGCCAAGGCTGTAGGTGCAAAATCAGCAATAAGCTTCCGTGGGTATGATATATCAATTTATCCTTTAACACATCCCGGTTGTTATTCAAGATTGTTCAGCAAGATTGATAAGGTGCATTCCATCTCTCGGGATTTATACAACGAGGCTCTGATGCTCGGACTTGATGAAAAGAAGGAATATGAAATAATTCCTCCGGCAATCGACACCAGTAAATTTATACCCAAATCAAATTATGAGTTTGGGGAAGCCGTAAGAATTGTTAGCATCGGGCGTCTTACATGGAAGAAAGGATATGAATATGCCCTATCGGCTCTGTCAAAGATTTCCATTCCATTTAAGTTTACTATAATAGGTGACGGAGAAGATGAAGAACGACTTAAATATGCTGCATACCAGTTGGGGATATCCAATAAAATCGAGTTCACGGGAAAACAATCACACGAAGTAATTTCAGAATACCTGAGAAATGCCGATATTTATCTTCAGCCAAGTGTGCAGGAAGGATTCTGTAATTCTGTGCTTGAAGCTCAGGCATGTGGACTTATCTGTATAGTTTCGGACGCACAGGGATTGACCGAAAATGTAGAAAATGAGAAGTCGGGATTCGTTGTGCCCATTCGCGATGAGAAAGCGTTGGCCGACGCGATTATCAGAGTGGTGAATATGACTCCGCAGGTAAGAGAGACTATAGGAAAATATGCATCTCAAAGGGTCAGGATGAAGTTCGATATCAATAATCAGGTCAATAAGTTTCTAAAATTTTATGAGATTATTTGACTTCATGAAATATGAAATGCCGATGTGGTATTTCAACTTGAATTCGGAATTGTCTGCGAAAAACAAATTTTTCGTGGATTATAGGTCGCTGGCTAAGAATGTCGCATCATTATTGGATATCAGCGAGGAATATGATTCTGAAGAAGCAACTCTTGCTGATGCAGCGTATCAAATAATTCAGTCGGGCTTGACAATATCATTGCCATCTGAGAATATTGTGCCTCTGGAATTAGATGTAGAGCATCATCCCGGACAGAAAAAGAAAAGAATAAATTCATATATAATCGGGCTTAAAGATAATTATCGATTCATACGTAGGCATTTTGGCAATAGTCATGCTTTGCAGATTTTGATTTATCGATTGCTTTTGCTAAAGAATCCGATGAAAGAAATTGCAGGGTATTGGGGTTCAAGAAACATCAAAGCCGCTTGCAATGACTGGACCAAAACGCATGCGTTGATAATGGCTACTTTTGAACAGTTTCAATCGCCGCTTGTGGCAAGTCTTCCTAAAGTAAGTGTCGTCATTCCTACCTTGAATCGATACGAATACTTAAAGGATGTATTAATAGATTTGGAATCACAAAGTTACAACAACTTTGAAGTTATCGTAGTGGACCAAAGTGATGATTTCGCATCTGATTTTTATAATGGTTGGCATTTGAATCTGAAAGTTCGTCGTCAAAGAGAAAAAGCTCTTTGGAAAGCCAGAAATGAAGCGATTAAATCGGCAGAAGGAGATTTCATACTTCTCTACGATGATGACTCGAGAGTTGATAACGATTGGATAGAAAATCATTTAAAATGTATTGATTTTTTCAAGGCTGACATATCTTCCGGTGTCTCGTTTTCCAAAGTTGGTTCCCCTATTCCTAATGAATATAATTATTTTAAGTGGAGTGCCCAACTCGATACAGGGAATGTGATGTTTAAGAAACGATTAATGCAGGATACCGGAATGTTCGACCGACAGTTCGAGAAGCAGAGGATGGGAGATGGTGAATTCGGATTACGCTCATACTTAAATGGAAAGTTGAATATATCTAATCCTAAGGCAAAACGTCTGCATCTGAAAGTAGCCACAGGAGGTCTACGTCAGATGGGAGCATGGGATGCATTTCAAAATTCAAAATTATTTAAGCCCAAGCCGATTCCAAGCATTCTTTATTATTGCAGAAAATATTTCGGAGAGGATACCGCACGCAATCTATTGCTTTCGTCTGTACCATTTTCAATGTTGCCCTATAAATATAAAAGTAATAAAAGAATGAGACTGCTCTCTCCCTTTATCTGCCTTGTGCTTTCTCCTTTGGTCGCATTGCAAGTTGCCAAATCATGGAGAATAGCTGAAAAGATGATAGATAAAGGCGATTTAATAGATTGTTTATGAAAAAAGAAGTTTTAATCATAGCTTCAGAGTTCCCTCCGGGACCCGGAGGGATAGGATCACACGCTTTCTCTATGGCTAAGGCATTTCATAAAAAAGGTGTGGAAGTAACGGTAATATGTCCGGCTGATTACGTTAAGAAGGAAGAAGTCCTTGACTTTGACCACAGATTGCCTTTTAGGGTTGAACGATACGCCCGACAAGGATGGAAAGGCTATCTTAGTCGACTTACAACAATCCGTAAGCATCTTAAGAAAAATATAATTTTATCCGGAAAATTTCCTCTTTGGACAATTTATTGGATAAGGTTCCTACAGAAACATAACTCCAAAGTTATCAGTGTGTTGCATGGCAGCGAGGTAAATCTTGGTAATTCAATTTTAAAATGGTTCACTCATCACAGCATCAATTCCGCAGATTGTATAGTATCTGTGTCATCATTCACTAAAGAGTTACTCCCTGAATGGATTAAACGCAAACGTGAGATTGACATAATTCCAAACGGCATAGACATTGATTCATTTGTAGATATCCCACCGATTCAGTTGACTGGGTATCCTAAATTATTAACGGTTGGTAATGTCACACCTCGGAAAGGTCAGCATCGAGTAATTAAGGCTCTTCCTCGTCTCATACAGGACTATCCCGACATACATTACCATATTGTAGGATTGCCATCCTATAAAGAAGAATTTCAGCAATTGGCAAAAAGTCTGAATGTCGCAAATCATGTCACATTTCATGGAAGAGTTGAGAATCATTCGGATCTTACAGGATATTACAAATCAGCTGATGCCTTCATAATTTTGAGTGAAAATCAAAAAGATGGAGATTGTGAAGGTTTTGGGATCGTTATTCTTGAAGCCGGAATATGCAAACTTCCCTCAATTGGTGCGATTGGATGCGGTATCTCAGATGCTATCTCAGATGGTGAAAATGGTTTTATGGTAGACGGTGATAATCCGGAAGAAATAAATAAAGCACTTACGTCAATACTCAAGGATAAGGGTAACTTACAAAAAGAGGCCAGGATTTGGAGCAAAAAATTTGATTGGGATTCTATTATAGAAAAATTTATCATAAAATTAAAATCCTGATTATGATTCTAACAATTATATCGCATACTCAACATTATAGGGATAAGAATGGAACTATAGTAGGATGGGGCGCAACAGTCCGAGAACTCGATAATCTGACCAAAGTATTCGATAAGGTGATTCATGTAGCCCCACTTCATAAAGAAGCAATTCCTTCAGGGATGTTGTCGTATACTTCGGACAGGGTGGAATTTATCCCTTTAATTCCTTCCGGTGGAGAAAGGTTTATCGACAAGCTGGGAGTTTTAAGGGTGGCGAAACAGAATATTACAATTGTAAAGGAAGCTCTCTCCCGCTCTGATGTGTTCCAATTTCGTGCTCCTACAGGAATGGGAGTATATATGATACCCTATCTTGTAAGAACAGGAAGACCGGGATGGTTTAAATATGCAGGGAACTGGGTTCAACAAAATCCTCCATTAGGCTACTGGATTCAGAGGACGATACTTCGCAAACTTAACAAACATAAAGTGACAATCAATGGTCATTGGCCTCATCAAAAATCTAATCAACTTACCTTTGAGAATCCTTGCCTCACGGAAGAAGAGAGAACAGAAGGAGAGAAAGCAATAAGGAATAAAGATTATTCGAGAAAACTGAATTTTATTTTCATCGGTAGGCTAGAAGATGCAAAAGGCGTGCAAAGAATTCTCAATGTATTTACAAATCTTTACCATTCGCGAATTGGCAATATACATTTCGTGGGGGACGGAGCTTCACGCAAAGATTACGAGGAATATGTAAAGTCGCATAAACTCAAGAATATAATATTCCATGGATTTTTAACACGCGACAAAATCAATGAACTGCTGAAAGAGTCTCATGTTTTCCTTCTCCCTTCCTCTGCATCCGAAGGATTCCCGAAAGTTATTGCAGAGGCTGCCAACTATGGCGCAATCCCGATAGTGTCGGATGTGTCATCAATTGGGCAATATATAATTGAGGATAAAACGGGGTTGATAGTGAAGAATGCCGATGAGAAAATATTGAGTGAAAAAATTCTGAAAGTTCTGAATTCAGAGTTATACGGGCTGAAAGAGATTTCACGGCATGCGTATGAAATGGCTCAAAAATTCACCTATGATTATTACAACAATCGTATTATTTCAGATATAATTTCTAATGAATGATACTTTCGTAGAGAATAAAACTGATTTAAAATATCTCGGCATAACGATATTTTTCTCAGTTTTGGCGGTTTATGTACCTGGATTTTCAAAAATATGGGGGCTATCGGTGATCGTCTTTGGTTCTTATCTAATCATCAAAAATAGAAACCGAAATGAGGAAGTGTCAAAATGGAGTGCATATTTTGCTAGTCTTGAAATGATTATGCGGACTACCCATGGTAATATCCTGTATGAGTCCGGAAAGTATGGAGTAATATTGTTTATGATATTAGGAATACTTTTATCTTCTACT
>DAWBVG010000226.1:0-2619 GCA_052279865.1 Muribaculaceae bacterium | reverse complement strand
GCCATCGCCCGCGCATTGGTGAAAATCACCCCCGAAGACAAATCCGCTCTCCGCGCAGAAGGCTTCATGACTCGCGACCCGCGCGCCGTAGAGCGTAAGAAACCGGGACGTCCCAAAGCACGCAAACGCTTCCAGTTCTCGAAACGTTAATATATTATTGTGTTTAGCATCTAAATTCGGAAGATGGACACGTTCCCTACTTTCGGATTGTATTTAAAAAGAACGTAAACAAATCAAAAAACAAATGGCAACACCAACATTTGACCAACTCCTCGAAGCAGGATGTCATTTCGGTCACCTCAAACGCAAATGGAATCCCGCAATGGCTCCTTACATCTTCATGGAGCGCAATGGTATCCACATCATAGACCTCTATAAAACGGCAGCTAAGATCGAAGAGGCAGCCGCAGCTCTCAAGCAGATTGCAAAGAGCGGCAAGAAAGTTCTCTTCGTTGCTACTAAGAAACAGGCCAAAGAGACTATCGCTGAAAAAGCAAAATCAGTTAACATGCCTTATGTTATCGAGCGCTGGCCCGGCGGTATGCTCACCAACTTCCCCACTATCCGCAAGGCTGTGAAGAAAATGACCACCATCGACAAAATGGAAAAAGACGGCACTTTCGACAACCTTTCAAAGCGCGAGAAACTTCAGATCACCCGTCAGCGCGCAAAACTCGAGAAGAACCTCGGTTCAATCGCTGACCTCGGTCGTCTTCCCTCTGCTCTCTTCGTTGTTGACGTGCTTAAAGAGCACATCGCAGTTGCAGAGGCAAACCGTCTCGGAATCCCTGTATTCGCTATCGTCGATACAAACTCCAACCCCGAGAATGTTGACTTCGTAATCCCCGCTAACGATGACGCATCCAAGAGCATCGAGGTTATCCTTGACGCTGTTTGCGGCGCAATGGCTGAGGGTCTTGAGGAGCGCAAAGTTGAGAAAATCGACGCTCCCGAGGATAAAGAAGAGGGCGATGCAGCTCCCGGCAAACGTCGTCGCGTTCGCCGCAACGAAGAGCGCGCAGCCGCTCCCGCTGAGGCTGAAGTAAAAGAGGAAGTAAAAGAGGAAGCCGCTGAGGCTTAATCCAAATCCTTAAAAGTCTTTAAGGACCTTAAAGACCTGAAGGCCTTAAGGTCCTTAAATTTTTAAATATAAAATCTGATAAAACAAAACTGATATGGCAGTTAGTATAGAAGATATCAAAAAACTGCGCAATATGACCGGCGCAGGTATGATGGACTGCAAGAACGCTCTTGCAGAAACCAATGGCGACATCCAGGCAGCCATTGAAATCATCCGCAAGAAAGGTCAGGCAGTAGCCGCAAAACGCGAAGACCGTCAGGCAGCAGAGGGTTGTGTGCTCTCAGCTACTAAGGAAGGTTTCGCTGCTATCGTGGCTCTCAAATGCGAAACTGACTTCGTTGCAAAGAACGAGTCATTCCGCGCTCTTACAAAACAGATTCTTGACGCAGCTGTTGCTGCCGGTGCAAAGACTCTCGACGAGGTTAAGGCTCTCAAGCTTGACGACCGCACAGTTGAGGAGCACATCACTGACGAGATCGGTAAGACAGGCGAAAAGATGGAACTCGGCGCTTACGAGTGCATCTCCGCTCCCAGCGTAGCTGCTTACGACCACCTTGGCAACAAGCTCGCCACTATCGTAGGTTTCAACCTTGAGGGTGTTTCCGCAGAAGTTGGCAAAGAGGTAGCAATGCAGGTTGCAGCCATGAATCCTGTGGCAGTAAACCGCGAGGCTGTTCCCGCTGCTGTTATCGAGGAAGAGAAGAACGTGGCTATCGAGAAGACCAAGACTGAGCAGGTTCGCAAAGCTGTTGAGGCAGCTCTTAAGAAAGCCGGCTTCAATCCCAACCACTTCGACAGCGACGATCATATCGCATCCAACATCACCAAGGGTTGGATCACAGAGGAAGATGCTGCCAAGGCTCGCGTAATCATGGCAGAGGCTGCAGAGAAGAAAGCTGCCAACCTTCCCCAGCAGATGATCGACAACATCGTTAACGGTCGTATCAATAAATACTACAAAGAGAACGTGCTTCTCGAGCAGGAATACCACCGCGATGCAACTCTCACAGTAGGTCAGTATCTCGACAAAGAGATGAAAGGTCTTGTAGCTGTAGAGTTCAAGCGCGTAAACCTCAATCAGGATTGATTTAGGTCTTAGGCGTTAGGCTTTAGGCTTTAGGCTTTAGATTTGACACAAGAAAGGCGTGATTTTTATCACGCCTTTCTCTTTTTTATGAATCTCACTACTGAAATTAAAACAGGAACCTTCTGTCATTAAAAAATCGACCTCCATTGCTGGAAGTCGATTTTTACTTTATATAGACAAAGATCTAAAGCCTAAAGCCTAAGACCTAAAGCCTAAATTACTTACGAGCGATTTTCTTGTAGCCGTAAACAGCGCGATCGCCAAGTTCCTCCTCGATGCGGAGAAGCTGGTTGTATTTTGCCATACGGTCAGAACGGCTTGCAGAACCGGTCTTGATCTGACCTGCGTTCATTGCAACAGCGATGTCAGCGATTGTAGCGTCCTCAGTCTCGCCCGAACGGTGAGAGATTACAGCTGTGTAGTTGTTGCGCTGTGCCATCTGAACTGCGCG
>DAWBVG010000225.1:0-2017 GCA_052279865.1 Muribaculaceae bacterium | reverse complement strand
GATGTTCTGAAGCACGAGACGTAGTTTTCCCTTAGTGCCGGAAGCATATGGGATGTACGGCACTTCCACAATGCCGGAATATGTTTCTCCACTCACTTTCGTGCGCACGGATTCAGTATCCACAAGTTCTCCGTCGATATAAAGCTCTGCCTTCACTGTGGAAAGAGGCACCTGCGAATCTGTTGCCTTCACGATGAAGGGAAGATTGTCGCCGAAATACACTGTTGCGGGAAGTCCCTGATATTCCATCACCGGATTTCCGGGATCTTTCACATCATCTTCCTTACAGCCGGTCATGACAGCTGCGAGTGCCAATGCGAAAAATATATGTTTATTGAGCAATTTCATAATCTATTGTTTAATGATATTAGTATCCTTGATTCTGAACGAAATTGTCGTTGGTGTCTATCACGCTCTGAGGAATCGGGAAGCGGTAGGAATCTTGATTGAAGAGGTTGACAAAGGCAAGGTGACCGCTGTCACGACTTTGAAGACCGTTCATCACCTCCTCAACTTTGTCAAGACGCACAAGATCGAACCAGCGTTGCCACTCAAATGCAAGTTCAAGGCGACGCTCTTTCAGATAGGCGTTTAGCATCAGCTCCTTGTTGCCGCGCACCGTTGATGAAAGTTTTTCGAGACCCACACGCTCGCGAATCCTGTCGATAATGTCGGCTGCCGCATTGAGATTCATGTTCGGTCCCATTATGTATGCCTCAGCCTTGAGGAGAAGAATATCGGCATAGCGGAACTTTATCCAGGTGCTATAGCGTGAACGCGACTTGAACATAAACGGATAATTGTCGGAAGGATAATATTTGCTCCAGTTGCAGGAATAATACACCACACTTGAGTTGAGACGTTTGGTATCTCCTTCCGATTCAAACGCTGCGATGAGATCGCGAGAAGGGGTCACCCACTTCGCCCAGGTGAACTGAGAATCCCATTTTGCCCAGTCTCTTCCGAAAATAGTTACGGTGTTCTTATTGTTCGATCCAACGATAAAATGGAATTCCAGAATAGATTCCACCGTATTGGAATATGCCGGAATCGCACTCTTGGAGGGATCTTCATTAGGATTGCCGTCAAGGGCAAACAATTTTTCATAATCATCCACAAGATCGTATCCCCGTGAGGCAAGCTGGTCAGCGTAATAAGCCACTTTTGAATAATCACGGATTGGTTTCTCGGCATATATCTTCGCCAGCAGGCATAGAGCCACCTCCTTTGAAAAAAGTGTCTTGTTGCCACGGGCATCCGGAGCATGTTCGAGCGCGAAAAGAAGGTCTTCCTCGATTTTGCGATATGCCTCTTCTTCCGTTTTCTGCTCGGGGAAATATGCAGGATACACCTCCTCGATGTTATCGGCAGTGATATTTCCCGCTACTGATTCAACCAAAGGAATATTACCCCACATCCTTACCATGTCAAACCACACTATGGCACGGAAGATCATACCCTGTGCCTTATACCTGTTTATCTCGTCTTGTGAGAGGGAACCGTCAAGCACATTGTCCACATTGCAGATTAGTTTGTTTACAAATGCGATATCGTCCATCCAGCGGGTCCACAGACGCTCGATCATCATATGGGGTGCATCCACGGCATTGTTTTCGATGCTGACAACCTCCGCCCCTGAAGTGCCGGCATATGCGTTATCGGAATGCGCGTCGGAAATCATCATCTGGTCGCGAAACCAGTTGTTCTGCGTATTATTCTCAGTGGGGCGCACATAAAGATCCTGAAGATAAATCTCAACATCTTCGCGAGTCTTGAAAACAAGTTCCTCCCCCTCTTCATTCACACCTTCGGTGATATCACTGTAGATCCCCTTCGGATCATACTGCAAATCGCAGGAAGGGAGCAAAGCAACGGAAGCGAAACCGAGTAATATATATTTGAGTTTCATAACTTTCAATTGATTTTAAGTTAGTTAAAATTCCACGTTCAAGCCGAATACATAACTGCGGCAATGAGGATATGTGCCATAGTCCACACCTTGCACCGCACCGGAGTT
>DAWBVG010000224.1:0-1519 GCA_052279865.1 Muribaculaceae bacterium | reverse complement strand
CGTCTCGCTTTTGTTTTCCGCACAGCAGACGGCAAGAAAGAGGGAAAGACTGCCGGCAATGGCGATATCTACGTTAATGTGGAAGGTTGGTCAGCACCCTCACGTCCGTCAACACTCTCTACTCTCCCTCCCCAAGGTGCTACACGCAATGCCGACGGTTCAGTTACCTTCTGTATCGCCGCTCCAAACAAGACAAATGCAATGCTCTTGGGCTCTTGGAACGGATACATCCCCTCTGAATCGCAGGTTATGGATTATATCGACCAGGTTGAGAATGGTGTGACCTACCGTCATTTCACCATCACCCTCCCGGAATCCACAATAGCCCGCAACACACAGGTAATGTATTACTACATGATCGACGGCATACGCGTAGGAGATCCTTATGCGCGCCTCGTGCTCGATCCCAATAACGATAAAACAATTCCGGCGAGCGTATATCCCAATCTTCCAGCCTATCCGTCAGATAAGTTGACCGGAACTCCGCTTGCCGTGTTCTCCGACAACCTGGCAGATTACACCTGGCAGACCGATAATTTCGTTGCCCCCGCCAAAACGGACCTTATTATATACGAGCTCCTCGTACGCGACTTTACAGGCACTGAGGGGAAAGCACTCGGGGACGGAACCATCCGCGGAGCCATCAACAAGATTCCATATCTGAAATCGCTTGGCATCAATGCCGTAGAGCTGCTCCCGATAAATGAATTCAACGGAAACATCTCTTGGGGCTACAACCCGAACTTCTATTTCGCACCCGACAAAGCATATGGCACTCCGCAGGATTATAAAGAATTCATCGACAAATGCCACGCCGAAGGAATCGCTGTGATCCTCGACATGGTTTTCAACCAGTCAGACGGTCTACATCCCTGGTATATGCTCTATGCTCCCGGGGAGAATCCTTTCTACAACGTAAACGCACCCCACGCCTACAGCGTGCTGAACGACTGGAATCAGGGATATCCCCTCGTTGAGCGTCAATGGAAAGACGTGCTTCAGTATTGGCTCAAGGAATATAAAGTCGACGGCTTCCGCTTCGACCTCGTGAAAGGTCTGGGCAACAACGACTCCTACGCAAACTCCGGCGATGCTGCCACCAACGCTTTCAACCAGAGTCGTGTCGACCGCATGAAACGCCTGCATGAATATATGAAGGAAATCAATCCCGACGCTTATTTCATCAATGAGAATCTTGCCGATGCAAAAGAAGAAAACATGATGGCAACCGATGGTGAACTCAACTGGGCTAACGTCAACAATGCCGGATGCCAGTTTGCCATGGGATACTCTTCCGAATCAAACCTGAACAGAATGTGGGCGGTGCAGGATAGCCGCACAACCGGTTCAACCATTTCATATCTTGAAAGCCACGACGAGCAGCGTCTTGCCTATAAGCAGGATCTATATGGAGTGGCAGGAGTAAAGGGAAATGCCGTGGCAAGCTGTCAGCGTCTTGGCGCAGCTGCGGCTCAGATGATTCTCGTGCCCGGAAGCCATATGATATGGCAGTTCTCGG
>DAWBVG010000223.1:0-8362 GCA_052279865.1 Muribaculaceae bacterium | reverse complement strand
ATTGTAGACATTACCATAGAGAGTTGCATTCAGACCACCTATCTTGAAACTATAGCTGCAAGAAAGGTCGAGCTCATTGCCCCATGGAATTTCCCATGGATCAGCAAGTGTGATTTCTCCGTTCTGCACAAGACTGCTTGAAGCATCAAGATAATAATCGGAATAGTTGCGCGCGCTGAATGTCCAGTCCGCACCGATACGGAATCCCTTGAAGGGTTTGAATGTCACACCCAGAGCGCCTGTAGTCTGAGCTGAACCGCAGACCTTATGGTTCTTCTGGTTCAGGATACTCCACACATGATCCGGAGCATTAGGTCCTGATGCGATGGCACCATCTGTAAGATTCGCCAACGGCTGACCCTGCTCGTTATAATAATAACCTTTCGGATTGTTGAGCCATTTCCAATCGCCCCATGAGAACATACCGGTGATTTCCATCCAGCGGACAGGGATATAAGTGAAATCGAATTCGACACCGATGTGCTGTGCGGAAACATTTTCAAGACTCATTGAGAACCACTCGCCGTTCATTGCACCGCCATTGAACTGTCCGCGTTTCTGAGTATCACGGTCACAACGGTCCATCCATTTTGTGTAATATCCGTTCAATGTCATTGAGAACACGGGTGAATGGAATCCGTAGCCTAACTCAAATGAACCGATTTTCTCATTCTTGGGATTAGGATTGAGGGCATTGCTTGTTTCAGGACTTAAGAAAACGCCTCGTGAGAGGAAAGGAGCCTTCGAGATGTAACCGCCGTTCACAAAAATATTGTTGTGCTTGTCGATGTTCCAGTTGGCACCACCTTTGACAGTACCGCCGAAGAATGAACACCAGGGGGTTGTGCCGTGAGCCTCGTCATAATAGAACATATCCTTTTTACGATAGCTTGTCACATTCAAAGATCCCGCCAGAAATGTTGTGACCGCTCCGTCAAGCATCTTGTACTCACCCTGACCGTAGATACCCTCCTGATGGGTGAAACCGTCATAGTTTCTGTACACCACATCGCCGATACCAAGTTTCTGATATTTCCAGTTTGGATCTGCTGCGAGATAGTTGTTTTCCGGTTTTACATTCTTTCTGTCGGTATCATCCATATAATAGAGACCGGAATAAAGGTCGTTGATCTCATTCTTGTGGTGACCAACATAATATCTCACGTCAATACCGCCTGTAAGGTTAAGCTTATTGGGTATAATCTCATTCTTGTAGGTTGACACCAGACCATACCATTCATGGCTGTTCACACTCTGCGACATAACCATCTCGGAACCGGTTGTGGAAGCTGCATTGAGATCCTGGATTGCACCGTAATCGAATGTTCCGTCGGGACGACGGAATTTTGTGGTTATGGCTCCATTCTCCGCACCTCTCCAATATCCGCGATACTCAGATGTGCGACCCTGACCTGCATAACCGCCACCAGAGGCAAGCGATACATACAATGCAGAAGAAAGTGATGAACGCTCATTGATCTGCCAGATATGATTGAGGGAGATGATAGGTTTATGATACTGGTTGCGATATGCAGTGCGCTGACGTCCCTCATTGTCAAAACCATACTGAGGATTGTAGCGATACATGCTTTCACCGTTCATATATTCTTTAGCTTGCTGCCAGTTTTCGATTGAAAGCGCACCATAGACCATGTTACGCTGATTGTGCCACTGCGGAGAACCGAATGCAGTAAGTGATAACTGATGGTTGTCACCTATCTTTTTCGAAACGTTCACAAAATAGTTCCACGCCTCGAATTGTGTTCCCTGGATATATCCATCACCCCATTTACGGCTACCGAGCACGCTGATTGCCCAGCCATTTTTCATCAGACCCGTAGATACGTTAAAACCGACATCGTTGAGTCCACTGTTACCCATGCCATACCAGATTGATCCTCCTCTTTTGGCATCAAGACCTTTGGTTGTGATATTGATGGTACCGCCGATAGAGGGAGAAGAGATGATCGCCGCACCAAGACCACGCTGTGTCTGCATGCTCGTTGTCACACCACCGAGACCGGCGAAGTTAGACCAGTAAATACCACCCCACTCCATATCGTTCATCGGAATACCATTCACAAGAACCGCCACGTTTGGAGCCTTGAACCCGCGCATGTTGATCTTGGCATCGCCATAACCACCACCTTCAGGGGTTGCCCACACACCGGGGGTTGTTTTCAAAATTTCCGGGAACTCCTTGTTTCCAAGTTTTGCCTCGATTTGAGATGCTGTGATTTCAGACATTGCGATAGGAGTCTCACGAGTGCGCGCCTTCGACTGAGTCACCACTACGTCCTGAAGCATCTTTGTTTCGGGTTTGAGCACTACATCCCCAATATTGGTTTTCACCAAGGTTTCAGCGCTTGTATAACCCACATAAGTGATTTTCAGCATCTTCCCGCTTGGAGCTTTCAAACTGAACGTGCCGTCGAGATCAGTGGAAGCACCGATACTGGTTCCGGGCACCGTCACTAATGCGCCGATGAGGGGTTCACCCTGATCATCGATCACGCGACCATGACAAATAACATCCGCACCATAGGCTGCTATTGTAAGCATCCATGACATGCAGACTGCCATGCCTAAGAGAAAGAGTCTCTTCATACTGTGTAATGTTTAAGTTATTGTTGTTAAGTAATTAATACGTGTTTATATATTATTACATAACAAGTGCCACCCTGCACAGCAGGATGGCACTTGATGTCATGACATCAAAACTCGATTACATTACGTTTCGAGGATTTGATATTATAATTCGTGGAATATCGTCGTGTCTGGGTCATGTGTTATCTTCGATATAAGGTCGTTCGCCAATAGAAAGCTGTTTTTTATCCTTAAATTCACTGCAAAGATAACATTATTAAAACTTTTTTACAAATTTTTGCTCTAATTTAACAGTTCGTATCTGCCCCCGTATCTGCCCTCGAAGAAGGGTATTTAATTATAACCCCCACATCGGTCGAAAAGATTCCGCAGGAAGCCATTCGACCGGTGAGGGGACATTATAAGTCATATCAACCGGCCTCGAAGAGGTCGGTTAGTATCTTAAAGCAATGTAAGACAATCCACACGTCTTACTTCTCACTTGATTCTTGTTCTTCTGTAAATTTAGTGAAACCGTTATCTATCAAGATATTGTACCATGTAAAGAGCTTCTTGATATCATTCTCATACACACGGTCGCGGTCATAGTCTTCAACAATAGCCTCAAAGGCGGGACGGAGACCTTTGGCAGCAACCAATTCCTTCACATCAATTTTCTTTCCTTCATATTTGGCATATACCTTATCAAGAATCTCACCAAGTGGGGTATCACCTGATTCTGTATACATGGCAATATCACCGAGCGACACTACTTTGTCACGAGCGTGGGCGGGAAAACGCTTGCCGCTGCCAAGCTCTTCAACCACAAGAATTCCTTTACCTTGTGAGATAATCTTAAACAAGCCGGGACGGCCTGTAATAGACAATATTTCTTTAAGCATATTATTTTTATTTATTCAACTTTGCAAAGACAAAATTGAAGTTTATAAGTTTAATTACGCAATGCGCAGTTTATAAGTTCGGTTATTTGTGAGAGCAATGATTCGGATCCATCATTGTCAATTCTCCTTATTTTATCATTGGACAGCATATCAAACTCAAAACGTTGGGATTCTATCCTCAGCATCAAATTATCGCGTGATATGCCACCACGTCCCAATGCCCTTTCTATCCGCAAATCTTCCCGAGCCGATACAAGCCATATCTCATCACACATTATATCAAGATGTGTAGAAACCATAATTGCCGACTCCACGAAACAAATTCCCTCCTGAACACTTCTTTTCCAGCGTTCAAGATCTCTTCTCACCTCGGCATGCACAAGAGAATTAAGCCATAATCTCTCCTCTTCTGTAGCAAATACTTTTGATGCTATAAGAGAACGATTCAGCTTCCCTTCCGGCAATATGCATTCAGAACCATAACGGCACCTGAGAGACGTGATGATTTCTTCGGATTCCTCCATAAGCATACGCGCCCGAGAATCGCAATCATATACAGGAAACCCCTTAAGCCGCAGGATTCGGGAAACAACACTCTTGCCTGTGCCAATCCCTCCGGTGATGCCAATAAGTTTTTTAGAAATATCCGGCATAAGCGACTTTTTGAAAATTACACTAAATACACTAACTACCTTACGAGCGTATATTCAACAGAATCGGTGAACATTTGCGGACTCTCCACATAATCTGCAAAACTGTGTATGCTGACAGGAAGCCGATCGCCGGAATACTTATATATGTCTCTATAATCCACGGAAACCTCCACAGGCACCAGATCGCTGTTGAAAAGACTCATGGGAACATAATACACTACCTGCACTCTGTTTGGGAAGAGAAGCAGACTCTCCCCTTCGGGCACATTAAGAGCGGAGACTGTAGCCATCGATTCTTTCTTCACAAGTGGCTCAACCGGAATCTTCACCTTTACTTTGGAAGGAACGATCTTTACTGCCGGAATAGGGCGCATCGGTATTTCAACTTCTGTAGTTTCAGAAAGATTACGGCGCACGATGGGCTGTGTATACACTCGTGTTATGGTATCAATATCCTCTGAATAAGAATAAATGAGAGCATAATGTAAAAGTGGCTTTGGAGCATCACTTATCACCATTCCTGATGCAGCAGACACATCTGCCACAACAACCACAGGCACTCTGCGACCTTTCTCACTGGTGTAATACAATCGCAAGGAATCAAGCGACACGGCTGTTATCTGCGCTGAATTTCCAAAAGTACTTTTAACAGCGGCATTTATGTCTGTCTTAGTGACACGGAATATACCATTTTCTGCATAATCGCGGAAATTCAGTCCAATATGCGGATGACTTAGGATACCACTGCGAAGGATATTGGTTCCTTTGTCGCGCAATGTCACATGGAATGTGGCAGGAGGATCGTTAATGAATGTTACAGAATCCGGCACATTCTCCACCTTTAAATCAACATCGAATGTCTGGGTAACATTGTCGTTAAGAGACATTACAAGCCAGAAAAAGGCAGCAACAGCCACAAAAGCAAGAAAGAGCACGAAATTATGGAACCCCGTCGAGGCCCTCATTCCGCGCCATTTCTCCTTTATTTTCTCAAGTCTCGCTCCCATCTTAGGGGAAATTAGAGCTATAGAGTCAGTTTATTTCTTGGGCTGTTCCTCAACAAGAGGATATACGGAACCTCGATCCACTTTCAGGCTCACACCGGGAGCAGCCTCAATCACGATGACATTTTCGCGGATCTCCTTTATGCGACCGTGGATTCCACCTGCTGTCACAACCTTGTCGCCATTCTGCATGGCCTCGCGCTGTTTCTTTAACTCTTTCTGCTTTTTCTGTTGCGGACGAATCATAAAGAAATAGAAGATCACAATCATAAGAACAATCATGATCATACCGCTCATGCCGCCACTTGCCGAACCGGCAGACTGTAGAAGAATTGAATTCAGATTCATTTTATTATAATGTTTAATTTTTAATGTTTAATGTTTAATTTTAGGTTTTAGGTCTTAGGCCTTAGGCTTTAGATCCATTCGGCGAAGCATCTAATTCCTAATTTCTAATTCCCAACTCCTAACGCCTAACGCCTAACGCCTAATGCCTAAAGCCTCCCTTCTCACTTCTTAAGAACCCCTTCTTGCTGCAAATGAGAGATGATCTTCCCGAGAATACCATTCACAAAACCACCGCTTTTTGCAGAACTATAGGATTTGGCAATCTCTATATATTCATTGAGAGTCACATTCAACGGAATCTTTGGAAAATTGAATATTTCGGCAAGAGCTGTCTCTATAACCACAACATCCATAAACGCGAGACGTTCACTTTCCCAAAGAGTGCGGTCAATTGCATCATCGATATATCCACGATAGACATCCTTGTTTTTCAACACTGCCTTCACCAGCTCATCACCGAAGCGTGCGTCCTCTTCATCCTTGAATTTGTCGAGCACAGCATCATTGCCGGCACCCTCTTCAAACTTACGGAAACTTTTGAGAGCAAACGTTCCAATAGTGTCGAGATCATCATTCCAGAACACTGATTTATCTTCGAGAGTCTCAAGGAAGTGTTCATTATTGAAAACAATCTTCCTTATGATGTTACGCCATAATTCACAATCCTCCTTAGGAGTCTCAATGGGGTTCTCCATGTAGGCTTTGTAAATGTCAGACTCAATGATTGCCCGCAAAAGATTATCCATCATCACCCGATCCTCGCGTTCCCAGGAAATCTTCTCTTTCTCGATATAGTTCTTCACTGGTTCGCAATCTCGAATGGATTTAACCAATGAGTTCTCCACGAATTTGAGATTAGGATTAAGATCCTCTTTGGTGACCAGAAGTTTATGACGACGGTCATCAAGTCGACGCTCCTGCATGTCTGTAAGCTCCACAGGAAGCCACAATAGTCGGAAATAAAGCTCACGTGCTTTGTCAAGACTCTGGTGCAGCACTGCAATCGCCTCCGAACCGCTGTCTTGCGACGCCATGAAGTTGGAAAAAGTCTCATTCAGGAATTCACGTGTGCGGTCAACAGCCTTCAGCGTAAAGTTTTCTCTACGGCTGATGATTCTGTTTACATCTGGATCCGGGAAAATTATATTATCATAGATATCATTCCAGATAGTGGTGTCAATACCGAATTTATTATCTTTTCTATCCTTAAGATAATTCTTATATATTGCAGATTCCTTCACTTTGTCGGCTATAGAGTCAACAACTCCTTCAAACGGAAACGGCGCTACCCGATATCTGGAAAGCTGCGACTTGATTGTATCGTCGCTCTTAAGACGTTTGATAAACCGTGTCTCTTCCAATGGTTTATCTCCTCCTCGTCTGCCGATGGACTCAGCGACTTTGAGCATCAACACCAATGTGTCAAGATACAAGGAATAAGCAAAACGTTTCTCTTTTGTAGGCGATTCAGGAAGTTCCACCAACGAGAATTGTTTCTCAACGAGCAAGAATGAATACAGAATCTGTATCACCTTGATTCTAATCAATATACGGTTTATCATAACTCTTTATGAAAATTTAGCTTAATTTTAGCTCTGTTTTTTCAAGGCAAATTTACTATTTTATCCCCAATCTACAAAGTTTTTAGTTCGTCATTCTCTGACGCACCGCCTCATAGATCATAATTCCGGCTGCAACCGACACATTCAAAGATTCTATCTTTCCTATTATAGGTATTGCCGCAAGTTCATCGCAAGCGCGTATCACGGCATCTGAGATTCCGGTATCTTCACTTCCCATCACAATCGCCACAGGCACTGTATAGTCGGCTTTAGTGTAGTTTTCTGCACCTTTTTCGGTTGCTCCCACTATATGATAACCATTATCCTTCAGAAATCTCACAGCAGACAGTGTGTCCTTCTCTCGGCATACAGGCACATGAAACAGACCTCCTGCTGAGGTTTTAACAGCATCCGGCGTCACGGTAACGCTATTACGCTCCGGTATTACTATGGCATCAACTCCTGCACATGCGGCAGTTCTGCCGATGGCACCGAAATTGCGGGTATCAGTCACCCCATCGAGCACCACAACCATCGGATTCCTTCCCTCCTCGTAGAAAAGAGGCACAAGGTTATCCAATTTCTGATATTCCACCGGCGACAACAACGCGATTGCACCTTGATGATTTTTCATTGTGATACGATTTAGTTTCTCCTGCGGCACACGCTGCATTACTATATCGTATTCCTTTATTTTGGCAAAGAGCTCACGCGATAAATCACCTGTAAGATCACGACGCACCAGCACCTTATCGATACTGCGTCCCGCCTCTATCGCCTCTATCACCGCCCTTATCCCAAATATATAATCACTTTTTTCCATTACTTTTTACTTCTTACTTCTCCCTTCTTCCTTCTCTCAGTAGAGTTCTCGCATTGTTCAATGCGGCTTCGCCGACCTCACTTCCCGACATCATAGCCGCAATCTCGCGCACGCGTGACTCAGCATCAAGTCTGTTCACATGAGTCACCGTCCTGGTTGCCTCATCTTTCTTAAAGACTTTGAAATGGCTGTCGCCCTTTGCCGCAACCTGCGGAAGATGTGTTATAGCCATTACTTGCATCTCTTCGCTCATGCGCACCATCATATCTCCCATTTTATCCGCAATTTCTCCCGAAACACCCGTGTCGATCTCGTCGAATATTATCGTAGGCAAATTCATTCGTCCTGCAAGCACACCCTTGATAGTAAGCATCAGACGAGACATCTCACCACCCGATGCCATTTTGGCAAGAGGACCGGGCGTCTGGTTCTTGTTGAAAGCACACATAAATTCAACTCTATCCTGACCGACAGGACCAATCTT
>DAWBVG010000222.1:0-2147 GCA_052279865.1 Muribaculaceae bacterium | reverse complement strand
CTCCAATCTGATATGGGATCGAGGTCAGCATCTTGTCATAAGTCTGGGTATTACCCTCGAAGTCTTCCGTCTGATATTTCTCTCCACCAAGTTGATATATGCGGTTGTAGTTATTATTGGAATAATACGTGGTCTGTACGCTGAGTCCTACAATCACTTCATATTTATCATCGGTGTTAAAGAAATTCTTTGTAATGATAGGTGTCAGCTCACAGGATGCAACTGCAACTTCACGATGATAAGGACCATAAAGCTCAAGATCAGCTTTGTTGGCAACACTATTGGGATCACGAAGTTCATCGTAAGTCTCATAGGTCATTTTATCCTTGATTTTACCCACTTCTTTCATTGAAGCGTCATAAATCGTGAATTCATATTCCTGAAGAATCGGACGATTGTAGTCGTCACTCACTTTTATATATGAATAACGGGAATTAACGGTATAAAACCAAGTATCCCCCCATGGAGTGTCAAGATCCTTGATGTTGGTTGCCGGACCGATTGATTGAAGTTTTGGTTGCTCAACATACGCGGCGCGTCGAGCTCCTTTTTTTGCTTCAAGCATTTCGTTGGCGCGCATGATCATTTTCATTCTGTCACTTTCGAAAGGAGAAGATACGTTCTTTGCCTTGTAAGCGTATCTACTGAGATCGAAATTTGTCGGAATGTTTCCTGCTGTTGAATCGGCAACTCCGATGCAAGCTGCAGGAATAATCAGTGAGATTAGAGCTTTAGTAAAAATACCCATAAAATTTTTGTTAAAGAAAGTTGTGTATAATTGTTATCATTCTGAATGTTGTTCGCGAGTTAATCGCGTCATCGGGATTTGGTCTAAAAGATTTCTTCTTTCAGATTGGCAAAAATTTGTGTTATTGTCTTTCCATTGTGTTATTGATTTGATTCGGGCGTAAAGTTAATAACAAAAAAATTAAAATACCCCCCCAATTGTTAAATAACGTTAAATATACAAATTTTATTAATTTTGAAATTGTGCCGAATCTTTCTATTGTCGACATAGACAGGAGGTTAGTGTTTCGAGATAAATTCTTTCGTTTGGAAAGTGGAATTGACGAATCAATGGTTTTTTAGTTATTTGGTAGGATGCTCAGTCTCATGCCCTGTTTTCAAATCAGGATTCTAAATTCCGATTTACCGAACAGAGCTTAATCAAGTAAGAAGTTATAAGTAAGAAGTAAAAAGGTGAATTGGCGCGCCTCTAAGGTGAGTATCAAGACGTAGCTGCTGTTGCTCGCAACTGCAGCACAAACAAAGGAATAAATTCCTCTTCCTTGCCGCGAGGCTGCAGTTGCGAGCAACAGCAGCTACGACTTGACGCTCACATTAGAGTCATGCCAATTCTTCCTTTTTTACCTGTTCCCTTTTACTTTTTACCTTATCGAACCCAGTTCGATAAACAGGGATTTATCGGGAGGAAAAAGGAACATGAAGCAGAACATCCTTGTCATTTGGTTAGAAAATGGTCTGAAAAAATAATTCTGTCTAAAAATCTAAAAAAATAAAATTTATGGCTCTTTCTTTGTTTATTGAATAAAAATGGTTACATTTGCACGCTTTAAAGGATTGAACCATATTTAGGTCAATTTGAAATGAATTATATAATTCTTTAGTGATAAGTAACTTTAACATAGAATTAATTATACCGATTACTGAAAAACGATTGTCAATCACGCGCCTAAACAAGGCAGAGATGCCCCGGTGCTAAATGTAAAAAAACAATGGAAGAAGCTAAAAAGTCTAAGAGACCGAGGATTGGAGCTCCTGGTCTGAACGTATCTTCGTCAGAAAACGGGGAAACCGAGTCACGCTACGAGAAAGTGAATTACCCTTCTGATGCTTCGCGCCAGAGCGAGGATGGTCAGGAGCGTGAACAGCGTCCTTACCAGCCGCGTAATTATGGTTACAACCAGAATCGTCCGGGTGGATATCAGCAGCGCAACCAAGGCTATAACCAGAACCGTCAGGGTGGTTACCAGCAGCGCAACCAAGGTTATAATCAAGGTGGTTATCAGCAGCGCAACCAAGGCTACAACCAGGGTGGTTACCACCACCGCAACCAAGGTTACCACCAGAACCGCCAGCAGGGAGGCTACGGTCAGAACCGCCAACAGGGAGCATATACTCAAAAG
>DAWBVG010000221.1:0-1727 GCA_052279865.1 Muribaculaceae bacterium | reverse complement strand
GCCACACCACCTGCAAGTTTTGCGAGACGCTCCTGAAGTTTCTCCTTATCATAGTTTGAGGTGGTGGTTTCAATCTGGGCTTTGATCTGGTTCACGCGATTTGCAATTGCTTCCTTCGAACCAGCTCCGTTCACAATGATTGTGTTATCTTTGTTGACAGTTACTTTTTCTGCCGTTCCAAGATCATTGACATTTGCCTGAGCAAGCTGCATGCCTTTGACCTCACTCACAACAGTTCCACCTGTAAGGATTGCAATATCCTCAAGCATCTCTTTTCTACGATCGCCAAAGCCGGGTGCCTTGACAGCACATATCTTAAGAGATCCACGGAGACGGTTAACTACCAAGGTTGCAAGCGCCTCGTTGTCAACGTCCTCGGCAATTATAAGCAAAGGACGACCTGATTGAGCGACAGCTTCGAGAATCGGGAGCATGTCTTTGAGGTTGGATATCTTCTTGTCGTAAAGAAGAATATAGGGGGAATCCATCTCGCACTCCATTTTTTCGCTGTTGGTAACGAAATAGGGAGAAATATAGCCACGGTCAAACTGCATGCCCTCAACTACATCAACAGTTGTTTCAGTACCTTTGGCTTCCTCTACAGTTATTACGCCCTCTTTCTTTACTTTCTGCATGGCTTCTGCGATCAGACGACCTATTTCCTCGTCATTGTTTGCAGAAATGCGAGCAACATTTTCAATCTTGCTAATGTCGTCATCAACTTCCTGACTTTGAGCCTTGATTCCTTCAACAACAACAGACACTGCCTTGTCGATTCCTCGTTTTAGGTCCATAGGATTGGCACCTGCGGCAACATTCTTGAGACCGACATTTACGATTGCCTGAGCAAGGACTGTAGCGGTTGTTGTGCCATCACCTGCCTGGTCGCCGGTTTTGGATGCCACTTCTTTAACGAGTTGTGCACCCATGTTCTGGAAGGGATCTTCGAGTTCGATTTCGCGAGCCACGGTCACACCATCCTTTGTGATGTGAGGAGCACCGAATTTCTTTTCGATAATAACATTACGCCCCTTCGGACCAAGAGTGACTTTGACAGCGTCGGCAAGAGCGTCAACACCATTTTTAAGCTCTTCGCGAGCCTTTATATTGAATTTTATATCTTTTGCCATGGTTTGAAATTTTAATTGTCTTTATTAGTCGATAATTGCGAGAACATCGTTCTGGCGCATCATAAGATACTTTGCGCCTTCAAATTCGATTTCAGTACCGGCATATTTGCCATAAAGCACTGTGTCTCCGGCTTTGAGCTGCATGGGCTCATCTTTTGTGCCGTTGCCTACAGCAAGGACTTTTCCTTTAAGCGGTTTTTCTTTAGCTGAATCGGGAATGATGATTCCGCCCATGGTAACTTCTTCAGCAGCAGTTGGTTCAATAAGAACGCGATCTGCTAATGGTCTGATACTCATAATTAATATCTTTATAAAGGTTGTTTTTTAATAATTTCTAATTGGTATATTACAAAAAACGTGCCAAGTATATAGAATGAATATTCCTTCGCACTATATTATATAACATTGGTGTAAAGAAAAGGGTTCGCAAACACGAACCCTTTTCTAAGATATGTATTATAACTTATTTCTGTATAATATAAGACCTTTCGGGTGCAGCAAGACCACGGAGTCTGCCATTCTTTACTTTGAATTCTTTCCCATATACTTTGTCTTTGTATGTGCCATTCGGAAGGGTAGTGGGAAGATCAACAACGT
>DAWBVG010000220.1:0-4369 GCA_052279865.1 Muribaculaceae bacterium | reverse complement strand
TGCGCATGGACTTCATGTGCTGGTATGAGGATGGCGATCCCGGTCGCGATACGCCCGTGACTTGCGGTTACGGCAGAGAGCGTTATGAACGAGGACTTGCCTACATCTGCGAATCAGCTACGAAATACGGCATATTTACATCAATCGTCATGCCCGAGCTCTACAATGATGCGGAGCTGGAGAAAAAATACTGCAACATGACCCGAATTGTTCAGGACGCCAATATAGGTGGATGGCATCATTTCTCATCTTTCAACCGTGGGACGATCTATGACCGATGGCCCTATGCCGACAACCAGATGGACGGCTTCACTCACTGGAGCCATATCGGAGGCAAAGGCAAAGTTATCCTCGACGGTGATTTCCTTCGTCTTAACAAATGCACTACAGATGACGAACGCCGTTCGCAGGTATCGTTACAGCTGATAGCCGGTGGTCCTGTCACCATTGCCGACACACCTGAAACAATAGGCAATTTCGACAAATTCTATACCAATGAGGAACTCCTTGCCTTGAATACCGACGGATTTGTCGGCAAACCTTTGTCTGATGCAATCAACAGCGAAGGGAGCTGCATATGGTATGGAACAATGAGCAACGGTGATGTTGTGATGGCGATGTTCAATCGTGAGGATGCGCCCCGCAAAATGAGCGTGAATCTTTCTGAAATCGGTCTTTCCGGAACATATAATGTGAGAGACCTTTGGAAACATGCTGATGAAGGCACAGCGGAGGCTGAATTCACGGCTACGATTGCCCGACATGGATGCAAAGTGGTGAAACTAACAAAATAAATAACCAATTAATTATTAAATGTCATGAAGAAACTTTTACTCAAAGGTTTTGTTGTTGCAATGGCAATGCTCGGAGCATCTGCCGTTTCTGCTGCAATCCCAGAAAATCTCTACATGTGTGGTGGCGCTACCTCGGTAAACTGGGATGCGGGCAATGCTGTAGAATTTACCAAGACAGCTGACGGTGTATTCACCTATGAGGGTACCCTGTTTGCAGATCACCTGATTTTAATGACGGAAAAAGGTTGGGGCGGAACCCGTATTGTCCCCGAAGCAAACCCAACCAATCTGGAGGAAACGAATACTGCTCTATCTGAAATCACTGGAGGCTCACACTTTGAAAATCATTGGGTTGTAAAAAGCACCGGTACATGGAAACTGATCGTAGTCTTTAATGAGGAAGGAGACAATGTAATGGTTGCAGCCAAGAAACAGCTGACCCGAACCCCGGAGCACCTCTATATGTGTGGTCCGGCAACCTCAGCAGGCTGGTCGGCTGAGAATGGGGTTGAATTTACTTCTGCCGGAGATGGTGTTTTCACGTATGTGGGAGACATGAATGAAGGTGAGTTGATAATCATGGATGTCGCGGGCTGGGATGGCACCCGTTATGCGCCAATGAATGCCAATACCAAAATAGAAAAAGCGGCTACTTCTGCTGGAGCTGTACTCGCTGGAGACTTCCGCAGAGATTATCACTGGGTTATAAATGTAACCAGCAAATGGAAATTGACGGTGACCTTCACCGGTACAGACATAGAGATTACGGCAGAGAATCTGAATACACCAATCCCTGAGAACCTCTATATGTGTGGTCCGGCAACCTCGGCAAATTGGGACGCCGAGACTAATCCTGTTGCATTTACCAAGACAAGTGACGGCGTATTCACGTATGAAGGCGACATGTACAGGGGTGACTTTATATTGTTAACCGATAAAAGCTGGAAAGCAAGCCGTTATGCACCCGAAAAGGGCAATAGCGATCTTGAGGAATCGAAAATTGCAGTAATTGCACCCGATTGGAGCAAGTGCTTCGATTATCACTGGCTTTTAGGAAAGGCGGGTATATGGAAACTGACTGTAACCTTTGCAGGCAATGGCAGTAATGCGGCTATTACAGGTGAGTATCTCTCCGGTCCCTCACAGGTAATCCCGTTGGGTTCTGCTACCGGTCAATGGTATTCCGAAAAAACCGATAACAAAGACATAAAGGCGGTAACTCCCGGCGTGTACGAATGGCAAGGTGCAATAACCGACACGCAAGATATAAGGCATTTTAAATTTATATCACGCACCGGAGAGTGGAACAGTAATATAGATTATTATTTGCCGGCTGAAACGGATGGTTCCGGTAACAACGGAAGCAGCATCAAGACAGTGGAATTTGATAAGGAATATCCTGTGAAAATAGGCTGGGAGGGCAATGGAAATCTTGAATCATACTGGAGCCTGCCGGCAGAAGCTTGCACACCTGACAAGATATATAAGGCGACTCTGAATCTTAATAATAATACTATAAAATTTGAGAGGACAAATACTTCAGTAAACGTTTCAGAGATTGCTGATGCCACACTTAAAGCGCGTTTTGTTGGAGACGATCTTATTGTGGAAGGAGCTTCCGCCGATATCGAAGTTTATGACATATCCGGTCGTAAGGTTGCTCAGTCAAACAGCGGGACACTTACGGCATCAGGACTTTCCAATGGAATCTATGTTGTAAAAGCCGCCGGAACTTCCATCAAAATAGCGAAATAAACATTTTTAATCTTAACCTTAAAAATTATGAAACAGAATATAATTAAAGCTATGGCGTTAGGAAGTGCCATGCTGTTGAGTGCAGCCTCTCTTTCCGCTGCAATCCCCGAACATCTCTATATGGTAGGCGAGGCTTCGCCGAGTTTATGGCATATAGATGTGGCACAGGAAATGACAAATGAAGGTAATGGCGTTTTCAGCTATCGCGGAACACTCTATAAACAGAATCTTCAATTTATAGATGCGAGAAATTGGGAAACCGGTGTCAGATATGTGCCGGAAATAAGCGGATGGCATATAACCGAAGCTGCCACAGCAACTATTATCAGCAGTATAGGTAACGAGAACCGTTTCTGGGTTCCTGAAAATGGCACCTACGAAATCAAGGTTTATTTCGGTGATGATGAAAGTTCAGTATATATTACAGGACAGTGGATTGACGAAATGTCTCCCATGGTAATTCCGATGGGGGCATGCTCTAATCAATGGGACACTGCCACGGCTCACCCGTCATATAATATCTATCCTCAAGAGGGAACAACCGATATATTCGTATGGGAAGGGAAGCTTGATCCGAATCCAGCCTGCAAGCATTTCAAATTTATCGCATTCCCGAGCAATTACTGGGAGACCTGGTTCTATGTGCCGGCTGAATGTGACCATAACGAAAATGCGGGAGAGGAGCCTAATGTCAAACTTGTAAAAGCAGGTGAAACCTATCCTGTAAGAAGAGTATGGGGAAGCAGTGAAGGTATTGCCAATGACCATTTCTGGGGTTTCCCGGCAGAGGCATGTACCCCCGATAAGAAATATCGTGTGACATTAAACCTTGATGACGATATTATAAAATTCGAAGAAGTGGCAGATGAATCCGGAGTATCGGAAATTGCCGGAACCGAATTGAAAGCAAGATTTGTAGGCAACGACCTTATTGTGGAAGGTGCTTCCGCTGAAATTGAAGTCTACGACATATCAGGTCGTAAGGTTGCCCATAGCAATAACGGTTCTCTTACGGTTGCCGGGTTATCAAATGGCGTCTACGTTGTCAAGACAGAAGGGTCAGCAATAAAGATTGCAAAATAATCGTTTTGAATATTAAGGCTTTAGAGTCTTTAAATCATTGCAGTTTAAAGACTCTAAAGCTTTTTAATTTTCAATTATTTTGTTTCAAACAAATAAATGAAAACTCAGTCATATTAGCATCTGATAAACTTTTAAACTTATAAACTCTTAAACTTTAAGTTGAAGCTTGCGAAACTTAAATTAATTACTTTTTCGAGAGGCATGAGGAAATTTTTAATGACCATTCTGGTAGCTTTTATAACCTTTAATATCTATTCGGGGAATTATAAATTGTCAGAGATCAACATCCGGGATCCGTACATACTGACCGACAGCGTGACCGGGGTGTACTACATGTACCGCACGTCCGACGCCCTTGACCTTGATGGCAAGGTGCGTGGCGGCGTGGAAGTGTTCACAAGCCGCGACCTCGAGAACTGGGAGGGACCGAAGACCGTGATGAGGATACCTGACGCCAACGCCCTGACCGGTACGGTATGGGCTCCGGAAGTGCACTCCCACAACGGGCGCTACTATCTTTTCGCCACGATCAACAGCGACATAAAATGGAAAAAGAGTCAACCCGGATGGGGAGACTTCACGCACCGTGGCACCCAGATCTTCCGGTCCGACTCACCGGAGGGACCCTTCGTGCCTTTTGACGGGTTCCCCCACACCCCGGGCATGATGGCTCTTGACGGCACCCTCTGGGTGGAGGACGGAAAGCCCTATATGGTCTACTGCCACGAATGGGTGGA
>DAWBVG010000219.1:0-3428 GCA_052279865.1 Muribaculaceae bacterium | reverse complement strand
GAAGGAGTATATAAAAGGAACAATTCTCATGGACAACTGGTGTAGCAAATATGATTTTTTTTCTCATACTTGACGCTATAATCTACATAGACGTCAGCGGTTGCCAGTGGCGCATGCTGCCGACGGAATATCCCAAATGACAGATAGTGTATTACTATTTCAGACGTTGGGGCGCCATGAATTCCTTTTCCAAACTTGAGGACAGTCTTGTGGAGAAAGTCAGGCTTAAAAGAGGCGAATCGCCACACCCTACCATCGGAGCCATTGACAGTGAGAGTTCCCGGTCTGCGTTGCTTCGCTCCCAAAAGGGCTTTGACGGAAACAAAAAAGTTAAGGGTGTAAAACGCAATATAACAACGGATAAGGACGGCGATATTTTGGAAGCATCCACAACTCCTGCCAATATCCATGATTCCAAATCTGCATATGCTCTTGTGGCAATGCTTGTCGTTGCGTTCCCATGGATAAGGCGCATCTATGCCGACAGAGGATATCGCGGGAATTTCATTGAGGAGGCCAAGCATGACTTTGGAATTGACGTCGAGATCACACATTCAAATTATTCCGGTCAGTTTGTCCCGGCCAAGAAAAGATGGGTCGTGGAAAGAACATTCGCATGGCTTGAAAATTTCAGGCGATTATGCCGAAACTACGAAGTGATGACAGAATCTGCCAACGAAATGCTCATGGTTGCAGCGGTTGTTATCACCCTCCGTAAACTCACCTCTGTTAACAATCATTTTTAAACAACCTCTTAATATTTAAAATCATCTGAACTGTCATTGCGCATGCTATGTGCGCAATTTTAAGCTAATAATCTATGTCTTGTGCACGGTTCCCCGAATTACAACTTTAACAATAATTTAGATTTAAGCGTGGTGACCCAGAATAAATTTGGTTGAGGTCACCATATTTTTATCTCCAGATTATGGTTAAAGTCTGTTAAAGTTTGGGGCTATGAGGCGGTGATGTGGAGTTGAATGATTTTGAATGAATATGACTTAACTATTGATTATCAATACATTAGTTCACCACACAGAAAGACAGGTGGCTGCACCGACCCACATAACGCACAGTTTATCGGCGTATTAGCGTTAATGTGGTGACTTTTATCTCAGATTGGTTGGATACAAGGGGACTTCGATGATTTTCAATTGTGGTGACCCGAAGGGGTATTGAATAAAAGACCGCTAAGTCATTGCGACTTAGCGGTCTTTTGAAGTAACGTCAGGAAAACGCACTGATATATTAGCGTTTGCTGTACATATCCTCGTAGTAGCGTTCATAATCGCCGGAGGTGATGTTGTCCATCCATTCCTGGTTGTCGAGATACCATTTCACGGTCTTCTCGATACCCTCCTCAAACTGCAGCGACGGCTCCCAACCGAGTTCTTTCTGCAATTTGCGGGAATCAATGGCATAGCGCATATCATGTCCGAGGCGATCGGTTACATAGGTTATCAATTCATCGCTATAGCCTTCGGGATTTCCGAGAAGACGGTCAACTGTCTTAATGACCACCTTGATGATGTCAATATTCTTCCATTCATTAAATCCACCGATATTGTAGGTCTCGGCAACCTTGCCTTTATGGAAAATAAGGTCAATGGCTCGCGCATGATCCTCAACAAAAAGCCAGTCGCGAACATTCTCTCCCTTGCCATAGACTGGAAGAGGTTTGCGATGACGGATATTGTTTATGAACAGAGGTATCAGCTTTTCAGGGAACTGATAAGGTCCATAGTTGTTCGAGCAATTCGTCACCAATGTGGGCATTCCATAGGTGTCATGATATGAACGCACGAAATGGTCGCTCGATGCTTTTGAAGCCGAATATGGTGAATGGGGATTATATTTTGTTGTCTCCAGGAAGAACTCTGTTCCATAGGCATGATGATGCTCGGAAGAAGCCTTTGTGGTGAAAGGCGACTCCACTCCTTCGGGATTTGTCAGTTCAAGAGCACCATATACTTCATCGGTTGAAATATGGTAGAAGAGCTTACCCTCATATTTCTCAGGCAATGATTCCCAATACTCTTTTGCAGCCTGCAATAATGAGAGTGTTCCCATAACATTTGTACGGGCAAATGTAAAAGGATCCTTGATTGAACGGTCAACATGACTCTCGGCTGCAAGATGTATTATTCCTGTTATCTTGTTCTCGCGTATGATACGACGCATCTCCTCGATATCAGCAATATCTGCACGCTCGAATTTATAATTAGGTTTATCTTCAATATCCTTAAGATTAGCAAGATTACCGGCATATGTCAGCTTGTCGAGATTGACAATATTGTAATCAGGATATTTATTTACAAAAAGACGGACTACATGAGATCCGATGAATCCGGCACCGCCGGTGATAAGTATATTCTTCATAATATTTATTAAATTAAAAAGGTGAGTTGATTTCGCTAAGTTTCGGATGATGTGAATCTTTCTCTGAAAGAATCATATCTTCTGGAGCTATACGCCAGTCAATGCCGAGGGAATCGTCATTGAGAGAGATTCCTCCATCAGCCTGAGGTGCATAATAGTTATCACATTTATATTGGAAGACAGCCTCTTCACTCAAGACGGAAAAGCCGTGGGCAAACCCGCGTGGAATGAAAAACTGCACATTGTTTTCTTCCGACAGTTCAACGGCAACATGTTTTCCGAATGTGGGAGAATCACGACGTAGGTCAACCGCCACATCGAGAACTCTACCCTTTATACATCTTACAAGCTTGGACTGGGCATACGGGGGACGCTGAAAATGAAGTCCTCGCACCACTCCATAACTTGATTTGGATTGATTGTCTTGAACGAATTCTACCGGGTAACCAACGGCTTCGTCAAAATTCTTTTTACTATAGCTTTCGAAGAAATATCCTCGTGAATCTGTAAAGATTTTTGGGCGCAAAATAAGCAACCCTTCGATTTCAGGCTTTATAATTTCCATCATATATCTGTTTGGGATGCAAATTTAATAATTTTTTTTGTAATTTTGTATCCGACACTGGCATAGAAGCCGTTTAATTATATAATGGAAAATTTACAGGTAGAAAAACTGAGCCGCCAGGAACTCCGCGAGGTGGCATCTCTTGCAATAGAAATCAATTCCCGACTTCTTCCGCATCTTTCGGAGGATGAACTCTCACGCTTCAGCCACCTCCTACGCGACGGCATGCGCCGGAGCGTAAAGCCACATTCCTCTCGCGGAATATCCCATGCTATTCTTGCCCTCAAAACGGCTTGTGCGTTTGCAGATATGGTTGATCCCGACCATAACATCCTTATTGCCATATTGCTTTACCCTCTCTATCATGAGGGACTGCAACAAATAGAGACTATTCGCAAAGAATGGGGCGAAGATATTGCAGGTTTATTGGAAGGGATTGCAAACGTATCCAAGTTCAGCAATCGGAACTCAGCGCACAATCAGG
>DAWBVG010000218.1:0-1950 GCA_052279865.1 Muribaculaceae bacterium | reverse complement strand
GCGCTTATTGCAAATTATGCATATGATCTTGCGAAGGAATACAATCAGTTCTATCACGATTACTCCATTCTCAGAGAAGAGGATGAGCAGAAACGCAATCTCCGTCTGCTGCTCTCGTTCGTGGTTGGCAGAACTCTCAAGAGCGCAATGTCGCTTCTCGGCATAGAGATGCCGGAGAGAATGTGATACTTTGCGACAAAATAAACTTTTTGGCACGTTTTGTGTCTAATAAATTGAAAACAGTATCTTAATATGGAATACAACAATTCAAGAATGACTCCTCCTCCCTTCTATGGAGGTCAGGAGATTGTGACGCAGACCAACGCAGTGATGAAACGCGTATATGTCCGTATGTTTATCGGACTGTTGGTGTCTGCCTTCTGTGCTCTCGGCGTGGCAAGTTCACCTGCGGCACTCAGTTTCTTCTTCGGCAACCGTCTTGTGTTCTGGGGAATGCTCATCGCCATGTTCGTGATGGCATGGGTGATTCCTGCGAGAATGGAGAAGATGTCATCGGGTGCGGTGGTCGGATTCTTCGTGCTGTTCTCCGCATTGATGGGATGCTGGCTTGCTCCCATATTCCTCGTGTATCGTCTTGGCACTATTGTCTATACACTTTTCATTACAGCCGGAACTTTCGGCGCAATGTCGGTATATGGCTATTTCACCAAGTCTGATCTTTCGAAGATGGGTGCTTATCTGATGATGGCTCTCTTCGGTCTGATCATTGCGAGTGTGGTGAATATCTTCTGGGCGAATTCTACCATGGAATGGATCATCTCCATTGTTGGCGTGCTGATCTTCACCGGTCTTACAGCTTGGGATACTCAGCAGGTAAGACGCATGGCTGCTGCCAATCTTGAGCCGGCACTTGCCGACAAACTTGCTACGATGGGTGCGATGAATCTTTACCTTGATTTCATCAACCTCTTCCTTTTCCTTCTTCGCATACTTGGCGGTAACAGAGACTGATACCCTGCGGGAATGTTTAATGTTCAATGTCTAATGTTTAATTAAACGTCATGACAAGGGAAGAACTTGAAGGGAAGATCAGGGATGCGGTCGCTGAATATATCGCCGATGAAGAAACCTACGACGATAATGCGCGCCTCCAGATCGATCTTGAGAAATGGGAAGTGACAGTTGTCGACAGCGAGGATGACGAACCCGAGGATGCCGATACGGTTGACTACTATGATGTGATGGACTTCATAAGAATGAGTCCTGATGAACCCGGCAAATGGGAGGTTGACGAAGAAGCCGTCAAATCCGTTGCCGAAGAAACAATTGGTTAAAACGGGAGGGAGAGCTGACGCGCTCCCTTGTGGAATACAGCCGAGATGTTTTCGCTGCGCGAAGATGTCTCGGTTTTTTGTATGTGTCGGTCGGGATACAGCATGAGAGGTTTCTCCATGCTCCAGCCGCGCGAAGCGTTGCGTAGATACAGGCGTGCAAGTCCGCTGATGCCTCGACATTGGCGACGAAGCTCGCCCCAAAGTTCGGAAAGGTCGTTGACAGAATTGACCATAAACTCAACAACCGTGCGTCCGTGCATCACGAGGCGTGCGAAGAGGCGATCGCCGTAGCAGATAGGGCGGTTGCCCGCTGTGGCAAGCGAAGAGGGGCGACGGTAAGGCTCGAAAGAACGACGGATGCCGTGCATCCCCAGATTATTTGAAGAATAAGCAGTGGCAGTCATAATGTTTTTTCTTTTAAAGTTGAGTTTATCTATTTATTATGATACAAAATTATTCTCTTCGGCTGCCACTGTTTTGCATTGATTAGTTAAAGAATGTAAAATGTCGGACCGCATCGTAGCTGCTGTTGCTTGCAACTGCAGCCCAAGGGGGTGCATGCTGCGATTTGAGCGTTCCGTAAATATTTTCTGAGTTATTTTTTGGAGGGGTGGGGAAAAATCACTTTTTTTGTAAAAAAAAGAACTAATGTCGG
>DAWBVG010000217.1:0-6352 GCA_052279865.1 Muribaculaceae bacterium | reverse complement strand
TTATAGTGCAAGATTTCATTACTTACATATATCGGTTATTTTTATTACTTACTTATGACTGAAACATTATCAGACAGCAGCATTGATGAAATTATATCCGACGGAAGAGATGTAGCTCCGGATGTACGGGAGGTATGTCTGTTCCTGACGGATTATAGCGCGTGGCTTTTAGGCTGCGGCGCTACATGTGTGCGTCTTGAGAAGAATGTGACGCGTATAGCACAGGCTTTTGGTAAAACTGTGGATATCACGATTATGCCACGCCACGTGCATATATCCGTCAGGGATATGGACAGCACGGATTTCGTCACCTCTGTAGCCACAATCCGACGCACCCCTATAAGCTTCAATATCAACACGCGCCTGAGCGAACTCAGCTGGGCAATTGCAGAACACCGCGTCAGCCTGGCGGAGGCGCAATGTGAATTCCGTAAGATTGTAACTTCAGACACACAGAACAAATGGCTCGTACTTCTTCTTGTATCGCTGGCAAATGCCTCCTTCTGCCGTCTATTCGGAGGAGATGCCATTGCGATGGCAATAGTGTTTATCGCCACTATGGCGGGATACTGGTTGAAGACCCAGATGCTTGGGAAAGGGATTGACCTCAGGGTTACGGTGATTGTGTGCTCTTTTGTCTCCGCCGTATTAGGTGCCACCGATACCCTCTTCTCTCTCGGAGAAACATCGGCGATTGCCTTAGGCACAAGCGTGCTTTATCTTGTGCCGGGAATCCCGCTTCTCAATTCCTTCAGCGATATGCTCTACCGCTATTATATCTGCTCAATGAGCCGTTTTTTTGACGCACTGGTCATCACAGGGTGTCTATCCATTGGATTATGCTCGGCAATGTTCTTGATGAACACCGGCATGTTTTAAAGATTTTACCATTATGTTGGAAAAAATTTTACAAGATGCATTATTTTCAGCGATAGCAGCTATCGGTTTTGCCGCCATCAGCCGACCGCCGGCACGCGCTTACATCTATTGCGCAGCCATAGCGGCAGTCGGTCATGCCATAAGATTCATGCTGATGACCAAGGAATTTGGAATCTGCATGCACATTGTTCCCGCATCGCTTATCGCCGCCTTCGCAATAGGCATACTCGCCGTGATATTTTCGCCGGTGGTGCGCACTCCCCCTGAAACATGTTTCTTCCCCGCCCTGCTTCCCATGATTCCGGGAATGTATGCCTATCGCTCTTTTGCAGGAGCGGCAATGTGTGTACTGAGCACTAACCAGGAGGAATTCAACCGTTGCTTCTATCTGTTCGCATCCAACACCCTGACATGCATATGCATTCTTTTAAGCATGGCAGTGGGAGCAATTCTACCTGTTTTTTTGTTTAAAAAGATATCCTTCCAAGCCACAAGATAAGGAAGTCTCTTAATTAATTCAGATGGAACTACGTCAGTTGAAATATTTCGTAAAGGTTGCAGAAACGCTAAGCTTTTCCGAAGCATCCAGAATTCTCTGCATAACGCAGAGCACGTTGTCGCAGCAGATAAAACAACTTGAGACAGAACTCGGCACTCCCCTTTTCATACGCAGCAGCCACAACGTCACTCTCACAGAAGCCGGAGAAGAGATGCTGCCATACGCACGTCAGACCATAGCAAGCGCCGATCTATGTGCCATCCGCATTTCAGATCTCAACAATATGTCGGCAGGTACACTCAACATTGGCGTCACGTATTCCTTCAGCCCTATACTTACTGAAACCCTGATTATGTTCCGCAAGACATATCCCGACATAAAGCTTAATATATTTTACCGACCTATGGCGGAGCTAATGGATCTCCTCAAATCGAGGGATGTAGATTTTGTGCTTGCATTCAGGTCGTGGAAACCGGAAGAGGATGTGGAGTCACATATCCTTTTCCAGAATTATCTTGCAGCCATAGTTGCCGACAACCATCCCCTTGCCTCAAAGGAGAGTGTCACTCTCAACGAACTTCAGCGATATGACCTCGCGCTCCCATCTCGGGGATTGCAGGCACGCAATGCATTCGAACTTATCAAACCGGCAGGAAATGAGTTTAAAGTAAAAGTGGAACTCAACGAAGTCAATATCCTCCTTAAGATAATACGCCAGACGATGCTGGTGTCGGTCCTTGCTGAAGCCACCATCCACAATGAGACCGGCGTAACTGCCATCCCGCTTGACTTCCCCGGAAACGAGCTTGAAGGATGCGTACACACCCTCAAAGGAAATTACCGTAAACGCGCCGCCCAGGAGTTCATACGCCTCCTCAGCGAATCATTAGCGGTAAAAGAACGTCAAAACGCCTGGATTTAACCATTATTACTCCATGGCATTAAAAACAAAGACAAGACCGACATTTCTATCGGTCTTGTCTTTCATATCATAATTTATTTTATTTCATCACCTTGATTGTGGTGTTGGCTGAGCGAACGATGTAAACTCCGTTTGCAAGATTGACATAGGCATCGCCATAACGAACACCCTTGGCAACTGTCACACCTGTGATCGTATAAACATCCACGATTGTGTCGGCAGTGACGGTTTCTTCAGCTTCAACAGATACAACACCCGAAGTTTCGGCTTTACCGTGATATTTGAGTGTGAAGTTATCGAAGAAAAAGTTCTGTTTGCCTGATGCTGTTTTATCGGGTTTGGACATACGAATATTCAGCTTGCCGTCGCTCTTCACTTCTACATTCTCCGCCTTTACAAGACATTTGTTAAGGCTCTCATCACGGAACTTGCTGAGAGTGCTTTCTTTGTCGCAAGTGAATTCGCCAGTAGTCTCAACGTGTAAGCCCTGAGTCATATCCACGCCGTTAGCTGTCATCTCGACCTTGCCCTCACCTTCAACGGGCATATTGTCTACCATGGCATTAGCGGTTACTGTATAGATACCCTCGGGGAGTCCCTCTACATCCTGTGTAAGCTCCCATGAATAGTTCTCGGGATATGAAGCACTTGTTTTGTCAACATATACACGGAAAATCATGTCCTTGTCGTTCCATTCATTCGAGCCCCATACCTGAGTCTTGACACAATATGTTGACGAAGTCTTGGGTTGCTCATTTTTCAATACCCACTTCGCATTTTCAATGTCATCATTGGGATCGAACTTATGGCCACGGATTTTGAAAGTAAGGTCAACAGGTGTATCTTTAGTAGCTTTTGCTGAAAGCTCTTTCACGAGATCCTCTTCTGAAATAAACTCCCACTGCTGATTCTTGCTTCCTTTCTCAAATGCTACATAATCCAGAACGTGGGTAGTGCCATCGGCATATGTATTGCTATTCTGAGTTGGGGTGAGCGCCTTCTGTTCAGAGCCATTCTCAAGCAGAATATAGTATGCTTCCGCGTCATTGGCTTTCATGACTTTAAACGCACATGCCGCGGTATTGTCAATATACGCATTGTCCCCAAGGTAGTTGTCGACACTGTTCTGACGGAAAGTTGTTTGAAGCAGGTAGTTGCCTGAACGCTTGTCGAAGAAAGTCTTTATGCGAATACCATTGGCTCCAAGCACGGCATGAGTACCCCAGTCAGCACCTGCTGCGAGGAACTTACCGGTCTCTACATTGCGGATGAAATATGTATTGTTTCCTAACACATCCGGCTCTTTTGTAAAGTCATTCTCAGCATTGAAGAGCTCGTCGTCAAGAATATAATCAGCCGCATACTTGAAGTTGTTCTCCCAGATAGCCTTTACAAGATCGATTCCCTTCACCTCATAGTCTGTGCCGCTCTCGGTGTAACTGTCGATAAGCACCCAGTCAGAGAACACCATACCGGTTGGACCAGCCACTGTAGCTTCATTGATAAGCTTGGTAAGTAGCGGATTGGTATGTGTGGCGCATGAAAGATAACCCTTCTTTCCCGATGTGTATTCACCGGAAGTAAATATCATAGACCATTCAGGTTTGTAAGCGCCGGCTGCCTTTGCAGCGTTGGGACGCACCTGGTTGCAGTTGGAAGTGAAAAGATTTGTAATTGAACTGAGTTTTGTGTTAAGTTCATTCTCATTCTTGGGAGATGAGACATCAGTGACTTTTACACGACCAAATACAGTAGGATTCAATGCGTTGGTAGCTACAGCTGCCGCGCCCTCTGTCCACAAATCCTTGTCACCGGGCCAGCCGCCCAGATTCCCAGCCTTGTTCACACGCATCCAGGAAAGACGGTCACGACGGAACACAACGATTTTACCTCGCATCTCCTTTACTGTCAGATAGGGATCATAATCAATAAAGAAATCTGCAAACTTTCCGGAATTAAACAGCTCGTCAACCGCCTTATTAAAAATTTCCTGATTGGTGGCATTAGGATCAGATGTCGGATATCCTCGGAAAAGATGTATTGCAAAAAATTCCGTTGGATGAGCGGTAAGATAATCCGTAAGGGTTGTGAATGCTGCTTCCATTGTAAGCTTTGTCTTGGCAAGACCGTGGTTACAGTTGATTGCGTCTGCCACAGTTACCTTCACACCATCAATAGTCTCGGTTTTCGTATAAAAACCGGGGCGGAAATCAAACGCACGGATACCACCTTTGATTTGATCCTCAAGAAGCACCTGTTGCGCCATTGAGGAAGATGCTAAAGTTACCTCATGTCCGGTTGCAGTATCATGAGAACCGGGCATGGATACGTGTGCCACAAACATGTCATCGGGAAGATACTTCATCCAGTTTTCCATGTCGGCACGAGCCGCCTCAAGCTGTGCGGCGCCATCGTAAGCTGCCACCTTTGCCTGTGCTGCCGGAGCTGCGAACGCAAGCCCCAATGCAAATGTAAGAATCACCTTTTTCATGGTCGGATTACACTTTGTTTTGATGTTAGTTTTGTTGTTATAAGTTGGTTATAATATAGATGATTTGTCTAAACTATGTAATGTCTCCTGCCTGCAGTCGCTGCATTCTTGAGACAAAATTTAAGGTTGTTCAAATAAGTGTGTCACTTACACTTATTTTCCGCAAAATTAATAATTTAAAATTCGTTTTACCCCCCCCGATTGTTAAATTATGTTAAAATAGGATAATTTTAGGACCGACTTCCGCCAAGAAATCGGTCCTAATATTATAGCATTGCAACGCACTCTTTTACATCTGCTGATAATCTTTGGCAAGACCGCCCGTTCCGGTCTCTTTGTAGAGCGACGGAAGGTCGTGACCGGTCTCGCGCATCACGTTCACGAGTTTGTCGAAGCTGACGCGATGCACACCATCGGAGAATGAGGAATAGATGTTGGCATCTAAAGCGCGCGCTGCCGCATATGCATTACGCTCGATACATGGTATCTGAACCAGACCGCATACAGGGTCACATGTCATACCCAAATGATGTTCGAGACCCATCTCCGCAGCGTATTCTATCTGTGCGGGGCTACCTCCGAAAAGCTGATTAGCAGCAGCAGCAGCCATGGCGCAGGCAACCCCAACTTCACCCTGACAACCTACTTCCGCCCCGGAAATAGAAGCATTCTCTTTAACGATATTCCCGATTAGTCCGGCTGTGGCGAGAGCGCGGAGCACCCGGATTTCGGGAAGATCCCGGCTTTTCCAAAGGTGATACAACACACCGGGCACCACGCCGCATGAACCGCATGTGGGTGCCGTCACGATCACACCTCCCGATGCATTCTCTTCACTCACTGCCAGGGCATATGAGAAGGTAAGACCACGACTCTTGAGATTATCGCGATATCCGGTGGCTTTGACATAATATTGAGTGGCTTTGCGCCTGAGATTCAACGGACCGGGCAAACGACCTTCCCTAGAAATGCCACGCTCAACAGCTGCCTTCATTGCCTCCCACACTTCGTGAAGATATTCCCAGATTTCAGGACCCTCGCATTCCTCCACATATTCCCAATAACATTTGCCGGTCTGTTCGCAGTAGTTGAGAATATCCGTCAGTTTATTCATCGGGTAAATGTCTTTAGATTCATGCTCGGCATCACCTTCAATCTTTATGGCGCCACCACCGACACTATAAACCGTCATTTCAAAAATTGTGGACCCGTTCTCCCCGAGAGCGCGAAGCTGCATCGCATTGGGATGATATGGCAGGAACACATCCGGTTTCCAGATTATTTCCACCTCTTTCCCTGCCTCCTTGAAAGTGTCAACGATCGCAACATCTGTCATGTGCCCCTTACCGGTAGCGGCAAGTGAGCCATAGAGCACTACTTCAAAATGTGATGCCCCCTCCGGCAAACGTTTTAAAAATTCTGCTGCCGCCGCGCGTGGTCCCATCGTATGGCTTGAGCTCGGACCCGTGCCGATGCGGTATATTTCCTTGATTGATTTCACTGCCTTTAATTCTTTAATTAATGTGTAATGAGTTTTTAGGCTTTAGGTTTTAGGCTTTAG
>DAWBVG010000216.1:0-4428 GCA_052279865.1 Muribaculaceae bacterium | reverse complement strand
TTCTTTCTTCGCCTCTTTCCTCGGTTCTTTCTTCGGCTCTTTCCTCGGTTTTTCGGTCTCTTTCTTCGCCTCTTTCGTCGATTCTTTCTTCGCCTCTTTCCTCGGTTCTTTCTTCGCCTCTTTCTTCGGCTCAGATGAAGCATATGATGAAATTTTTTCTACAACAAGAAAAGCGGTTACTAAATGAAGTTTGAATTCTGCCTCTCCATTGCCATTTGATTTCAATTCATCTTGAACAGTCTGAACGCCTCTGCTATATCTATTCACAAAACCGAGTACTTTCATACCTTCTGCCACCACGCCATTACGATAATCATTCACAAATACTTCATCCGGTGTAATCATTATGTATCAGTTTTTACCGGTCAGCAAGCCCTGGAGGTCGTGGAGTGTGGTCAGGGCTTGGAGTGGGGTGAGATTATCGATATTTATACCTAAGAGGCGGTCGCGGATCTGCGAGAGAAGGGGATCATCAAGCTGGAAGAACGACAATTGGTATCCGTCGCGAGCCTTTCCGATATCCTTCATTCCGCCTTTCCCTTTGATTTTTCCATCTGCCGCACCCGGTTCTGTCTTGGAACCTTCTTCCAGGCGAGCAAGTACCTGGTCTGCCCGCTTCACTATCGACGGCGGCATTCCCGCGAGTTTCGCCACATGGATACCGAAACTATGTGCCGATCCTCCTCTCTCAAGCTTACGCATGAACACGACTTTCCCTTTTATCTCTTTGACCGACACATTGTAATTCACGATGCGGTTGAAAGTTTTTTCCATCTCGTTAAGCTCGTGATAATGCGTGGCAAAAAGAGTCTTCGGACGAAAATGTCCGTTTTCATGAATATGCTCCACAATAGCCCAGGCTATCGATATACCGTCATATGTCGAAGTGCCTCGCCCAAGCTCATCGAAGAGGATAAGGGAGCGGTTGCTCATATTATTGAGAATAGAGGCAGCTTCATTCATCTCCACCATGAATGTAGATTCTCCGGAAGAGATATTGTCGCTCGCACCCACGCGTGTGAATATCTTGTCAACCAACCCGATATGAGCAGCCTCAGCCGGAACAAACGAACCAATCTGAGCCATCAGCACAATCAGTGCCGTCTGGCGCAACAATGCCGACTTACCGCTCATATTCGGACCTGTGATCATCAGGATCTGATGACCGTCGGAATCGAGTTCCACGCTGTTGCTTATATATGGTTCACCGGCTGAAAGGCGGCGTTCAATCACAGGATGTCGTCCCTCTGTGATTGAAATCTTCATGGAATCATCCACCACCGGGCGCACATAGCGATATTCCTCCGCAACCTGAGCCATAGAGAAAAGGCAGTCGACAGTGGCAGTGGCTATTGCGTTCCTTTGGATACGCGGTATGAAAGTCATGGCGCCCTGCACAAGTTCAGAGAAAAGACGATTCTCTATCGACAGTATCCGGTCTTCCGCACCCATAATCTTCTCTTCATACTCCTTAAGTTCAGGGGTAATGTAGCGCTCGGCATTAACGAGTGTCTGCTTTCGGATCCATGTCTCGGGCACCTTATCCTTGTGCGTGTTGCGCACCTCTATGTAATATCCGAAGACATTGTTGAATGCTATTTTCAATGAAGGAATACCGGTTTGTTCGCTCTCCCTGTCACGTATCTCTTCAAGAGCCCTTTTAGAGTTTGAATGCAGATTCCTCAGTTCGTCAAGTTCCGCATCAACTCCGGTAGCAATGGCATTACCTCTCCCGAGCTGTGTAGGAGCATCATCCACCAACACACGGGCGATAGTTTCCGAAAGTTGTGATGTGTCGCTCATATCCTCCGCCATCTTTCGGAAAACCTCGGAATCGGACTCCGACAATACCATCCTCAGATTATCGGCAGCGCGTAAGGAGTCGCGCAATGATACAAAATCGCGCGGTCCGATACGGTTGGATGCGAGTTTCGCCATGAGACGTTCAAGGTCACCCACACGTCTCAACGCCTCTTCGCTGCGTTCACGGCATGCAACATCCTTGAAGAAATATTCCACGGCATCCTGCCTGCGCGTTATCTCATCTATATCCAACAGAGGGAAAGACAGCCATGACCTCAACTTTCGTCCACCCATTGGAGTAACAGTCTTGTCTATTACCTTCAGCAGCGACAATCCCTCTTCCGCCAGCGGAGAAAGAAGTTCAAGATTGCGAATGGTAAACTTGTCAAGTCTTACGTACCTGTCACCGTCAATCCTGCCGAGAGTGGTGATATGAGATATGTTGGTATGCTGCGTAAGATCAAGATAATACAGAAGGCTTCCAGCTGCAATAACAGCTTCATGCATGCCATCCACTCCAAATCCTTTGAGAGAAGAGGTGCCGAAATGTTTTACCAACCGTTCGGTAGCGGCATCTGTAGTGTAAACCCAATCATCCAGCTCAAACACACTGCACTTGTGAGATATATTCTCCTCGCAGAACTGGCGCGTGCCATGCATTCGGAGCAATTCCTTGGGAGCTATATTGGCTATCAGTTTGTCTATATAGTCCTTATCGCCTTGAGCACAAAGGAATTCTCCCGTGGAAAGATCAAGAAAGGCAACTCCTACAGATGATTTATTTACGTGAATGCCGGCAAGGAAATTATTCTCCCTCGGGCGTAACGTATTGTCGTTGAGGTTCACCCCCGGTGTAACCAGTTCGGTTATGCCTCGTTTCACAAGTTTCTTGGTGAGCTTGGGATCCTCTAATTGCTCGCATATCGCAACGCGCTTTCCAGCCCTGACAAGTTTTGGAAGGTATGTGTCGAGGGCATGATGAGGAAAGCCTGCAAGCTCCACATAAGCAGCCTTTCCGTTGGCACGTCGTGTCAACGTGATTCCAAGAATCTCACTTGCAGCTATCGCATCGTCAGAGAAAGTTTCATAAAAGTCTCCCACCCTGAAAAGCAACACTGCGTCGGGATGCTTTTTCTTCATCTCGACATATTGCGACATAAGTGGAGTCTCTGCTATTTTTGCCATTTAATTGAAATCAATTTAACTAATTTGTTTATTGAGGAAAGAGATTTAGCATCCACATTGCCATCACCACATAAATCAACAGACCGACAACGTCATTCGTAATCTGGATAAACGGTCCGGTGGCAAGTGCCGGATTTATTTTCAATTTCTCCAGTGTGAGAGGCACCAGAGCCCCGAATACGGTAGAGAATATCACAACGCAGAAAAGCGATGCCGTTACAGTGCATGTCAACGCATAATCTCCAGGTTCCGTGAACATTGTGTATAGACACACTGCTCCTGAAATCACAATGGCGTTGAGAAGGGATATTCTCAACTCTTTCCACATTTGATTCCAGAATTCTTTAAGTTCCAGACGTCCGTTTGCAAGACCCTGCACCACTATGGCGGAAGCCTGCACGCCTACATTACCACCCGTGCCGCCGATAAGGGGAATGAAATATGCCAAGGCGGTGAGAGCCGCAAGCTGCGCTTCGAATCCGGATAGAATCAAAGAACTCAATATTCCTCCCGCGATTCCGATAAGCAACCATGGAAGACGCGCCTTGGTCTGCGCCCATACTGAGTCATCGGCATCCACATCGGAGGAGATACCGGAAGCCAGCTGGAAGTCACGTTCACTTTGTTCGCGCACCTCATCCATGACGTCATCGACCGTGATCTGACCTACCAAGCGACCGATACTGTCGACAACCGGCATCGCAACGAGGTTATATTTCTCAAAGTCTATAGCCACATCCTCAATCGGCATGTCAGCCCTTACCGACATGGGATCGGTCTCCATCACGTGCTTGATCTTGGATACCGACGGATGGGTTATCATCTTTTTCAAAGGAAGCACACCCTTCAACCGGTCTTCATCATCAACGACATATACATTATAAATGTCATCAAGATCCTCCGCCTGATGCCTCATCTCCTTAAGGCAATCGGGCATTGAAAGGTTCTCATTGACCTTGATGAGCTCGGTACCCATCATACCGCCGGCGGTGTCTTCATCATACTGAAGCAGGTCAACGATATCACCCGCCTGCTCCATATCCTCGATGTTCTGGATAACCTCGTCGCGGTCCTCCTCATCGAGTTCCTGAATAAGGTCAACGGCATCGTCCGTGTCGAGAAGATCTATGTAATGACCGATCTGCTCCGGATCCATACCCTCGAGAAGTTTCTTTCGATCCTCCTCGTCGAGTTCCATCAGCACATCAGCCTTCTTCTCCTTGTCATCAATAAGGTTGAACGCCCATTCAGCCTCCTTGAGGCTCATATCCTGAAACAACTCGGCAATATCCGCCGGGTGAAGCTCGGAAAATACTTTTCTTGCTCCAACCTCATCGCCGTGTTCAATCATCTCTTCGATGAGCTCTATATCTTTTTCGTTTAAGTCTTTCAAAACTACTTACTGTTAATAGTGGAACGATGAACCTCCGAGAAATTCAC
>DAWBVG010000215.1:0-10474 GCA_052279865.1 Muribaculaceae bacterium | reverse complement strand
TGCGCAGCCGGTTGAGTGAAGGCACCTTGGTGCCCCGTATGCCGTCCATTCCTATATCTCCTGTCAGAAAAGCTTCTTTCTTTAATAATAACCACATTTTTTTGTAATTTTGCAGAATGAAATTTTCCGATATCAAAGGCTATCTTTTGGCTGCCCTTGCAGCCGCTGCATATGGCACAAATCCCGCCTTCGCCATCCCTCTCTACCAACAAGGGATGAACCCGAACTCAGTGCTCTTTTTCCGTTACATCCTCGGAGTGCCGTTGCTCGCCGCCATGCTTCTCTTTCGCGGACACAACCTCACCCTCAACAAACACGAACACGCAGCCGTCGGCGTGCTCGGCATACTGATGGCATTCTCCTCCCTATCACTCTTCGAAAGCTATAAATTCATAAACTCCGGAGTGGCATCGACATTGCTGTTTGTCTATCCCATTCTTGTTGCACTGCTGATGATTTTCTTCTTCCATGAGAAATTCAAATATACGGTAGCCATCTGTCTTCTGCTGATGTGCTCCGGACTCGGACTGCTGATGAAGACTCCCTCCGGAGAGACTCTCAATCCTTATGGATGTCTGTTGGTGATGGTCTCGGCACTCACCTACGCCCTCTATATAATAATCGTGAATGTATCGCATGTTGTGAGAAACATCCCTACAACAAAACTGCTGCTGTACGTACTCCTCTGGGGATGCGTTGTCTTCTTAGCAATGATACCCATGGGCTCCCCCCTCTCCGTACCTACAAAAGCCACCGGCTGGCTCAATCTCGCAGCACTCGCGATCATACCCACAGTCTTCTCGCTCGCCTGCACCACACGAGCGATCCAGCTGATAGGCTCCACACCCACCGCCATCCTCGGTGCACTCGAACCCGTCTCAGCAGTAATCCTAAGTGTTCTGGTACTCGGACAGACCATCACCACACGCGACATCTGGGGCGGCATCCTCATCATCCTTGCCACCACCCTTGTCATCGCAGACAAATCCGTCGACAAACTCATCCTCAAAGTCCGCAAGATGTTCCCCCGCCGCCAGCATTGACCGCATTATTGCGAGGTCACTCGTAACCTCTCCGGCAAGTAAATAATCCGTCTTACGTATAGAAAGATTTTTATAGATGGAGACTGCCGCATTTATGTCATTATCAATATATAGGCTCACTGCGCAAAGCAATCGTTCTTTAGAAGACATAACCTTGCGATAGGAATCAATGTATTTTCTAATTTCAGCATCAAAAAGGCTTTTAGCCCTCTCTGTCCTTCCGGTCACAAGAGACAAAAATATCAATTCGCATACAATCTCCTTGACATAAAGAGCCATAATTTCATCCTTATGTTCATATAGTTTGCTATATTCCTTGTAAGCCTTATCCCAATCCATCATATCCACAGAACGCGATGCCGACATAATCGGTAAAGACACTTCCAATGGATTTTTATAATTGATATTCTCCGGAACTACAAACCATTCATCAGGCATGTCCTTGGGTCTCACGCCCTCCTGAATGAGCGCATTCGACCGCAACTGATTCACTATTCCTCTTTTGCTCTCACTGCTCTTACGCAGCAAGAGAATATTGTAGGCATCATTACCGACACCTCCAGCCTGCATAGGAATGCCGTTCATAAGTATCAGGAATAAATCCATACACAAAAACAACACTGCAAATTCTGATAAAAAGGGATTCATATCAACCCACAATAAAGGCAACACAGCAGCCATCACTGCCAGGTTCGCTAAAACACCCCCAGCGTTGTACCAGCCTACTGGTATCCTATCAACAGGCATATCCGGCGGCAACAAAAGGCACTGTCCCTGCGTACCGGCAACGCCAAAACGTTTAACTCGGATTTTACCGTTGCTTTTTATAAACGTAAAGTTAAGAATACGGAATGAAACAAACTTATAACCAGTCAATAAACCGCATACGAGATGCCCTGCCTCATGGATTATAATAAGAATAAAAAGAGATACAAAAAAGCTTACGATTCCCACCAACACAGCGAGAAAACCCTCCGAGATATCCACGTTACCAATCTTAGTGATATAATCCTGAAAGGAAATGCCCTTTACAGCCATCAAAATCACCCCTGCAACGCCCAATCCTACCCCAATCCCAACAACCAACCCGACAATCACCCTCACCACATTCTTCAACATCTTCACATCTTTTAGTTATTCGCAAACAAAATTACAACATCCCCTTGACATAAACAAAGCAATTCCATCCCTATCTCCTCCAGCCAGCCGGTCCTCCTGAGCGAGCACTGCTCGCTGAAGGGGTATCAATCGGTTCTGTTCAGCGAGCACTGCTCGCGACTGTAGGCGCGTCGCGCAATGCCGCCCCCGCAGCTCCGCGAGCCCTTTTGAAAACTCTGAATCTATTTGATTTTGATTGTAATGAAATTTGAGGCGTAAGGCAATGATTTCGAATGGATATATCTGGGTGAGGATTCTGCACTATTGGTTCGATAGAAACAATAATTCCAGCCTTGACCCATGTCGGTGAAAATTTTTCTCCTCATGTTATTGCTATTATAAATCCCACATCATGGTAAGACCTCCTTCTTCGGAATGAACGGGTCTAATTCTAATGTATGGAGCATCGGGGTCATTTTTGTAAAGGTTCCAGTGATAGAATCGGTATTCAGGATCTTCGTGTTCATTATCAATTTCCGGTTTTCCATAGAAATCACTAATTATACTTACCAACCGATTGACAGCATCTTCATCATGTTTGCTTGTAACAAAGATAAAGCCTTTATTCATCCCAAACTTTATGTTGGCGAATTCTACAATTGCTGATTGAAACCTTCCGTTAACCATCGAAATTGTATCAATTTTTATTATACCGGCTTTTTCAAGTTTTTTTGCTACAGAATACTCATCCCTCTCTGCCTCAATTCCAAAAATGCATCCTTTAACAGAATCAGTTCTACTTGTCTTAGAATTGTTACTGTCAGTCACCTTTACACATTTCTTAGAAGTATTGCCACATGATGATATCATTAACACGGACAAGCACAAGATTCCCATAGCCAGGAGTGCATCACCGATTGCCTGTCCATAAAGACAGCCAAGCATTTTTTCAAAAACAAGATTTCTTCTCATCGGTATTTTTATGGTTTAGATAAAAGGTTGGGGCATTATTAGATAAATCAATATATTCTGAAAAGTACTCAGGATATTCTTCATCAAATAATCCTTTCATGAGTGGTACTTTACACATTCTTCTAAGGATAAAGATGGTGGAAGTGAAACTTAGAGCAATTATACAGATAATTGTCGTCATCGTATCAACAGTGAACCTATAATCCTTATTAAGAATAATGCCCATAAAAGACACACTTATTACCAATATGGGGATCGAAATAGCTAAAGCAAATATTTTTTCCCACTCGTATGAAATATATAATTCTCTACAGTTCAGCAATGCTTTTTGATATGATATATAGTCATAGAAACGAATATTCCCAAAACACGTTTTATAAATATCGGGTAAATTAAGACATTTAATAGTTTGAATTATTGATGCTATAAATATTATCATGCCAAAGAACATTATATAGTTTTTATAGTCAACCGTCTCAGACAAAATTGTATCTAAGAAATCATAGCAACAAAATAAAGAGCAAATTAAATATATAAAAGACCAGAATATAATTATTAGTCCTTCTCCCCAATAGTTTTTTTGAGTATCAAAAGAGATATTTTTATTTAAAGGTATAGTAAATCCCTCATTAGCGAATATATCTAATGCTGAAATTAGCAAAATAAAATTTATTATGCTGATGGTCAGTCCTATTATCCACATCATGGCTGGTTGACCTGTCTTGGAGGAGCTTATAAAAAATATTGAAGCTATATAGAAACATAGAATAAATTGTAGGATATGAGGAACAACAACTGTATAAAGAGCCGTATGCTTATTCAAAGAATCAATTGCCTGAATACCAATCTCATGCTTATTATAATCATCCATATGTTTTGATAAAACACGTGATGAAACAATTATAACCACCAGGGTAATGGCTTTACAAATAAACAGTAAACATAATATAGACAAAGGTAGCCATAATTTATACATGTATGTGAAGAATATTCCGAATAGTATTCTCATCATACAGAATAATATGTCTTGACAAGAACATTGTTTTATACCAAACTCTGTTTCTTTCTTATTAACAGATATATAATCATCAAGTAATGCCATAGATAAAAAAGCCTTAATTCTCTTTAACTCTCACTATATATTCCAATTCTCTAACTGCAAAATCATGACAGGCAGGAGATTCTTTTAGTTGCTCAAGAAGATTACGTGCATTATCCCACATTTTATAATCGATGAATAGATAAGCTAATCGGCGTGCAAGGAAGTCATAAAAAAACGACATCTCCTCAGAATCTATTTGCTTTTTGCCCTCGTTGAACTCCGAAAGATAGTGCTGTACTATTCTCATGGCACGCGGGTCACCATTGTTCACCAGCGAATTGATATATTCGATAATGTACTTTGGTCTGTCATAGCCCTGAATTAAATCGAGGTAATATGCAGCCCGGTCAAACTGTTCCATTTCATTGAAACAGAATCCAAGGTTAAAACAAGTCTCGGCAAAGACTTCGTGAAGTCTATCATAATCTGTGACGACTTCTGTCTTAAGATGGTCATAAGCTTTCATCAATGGCATCAACGCATCTGCAAAACGATTCTCAGACACAAGCCATCTTCCATACCCGAAATCATATCCCAAATCTTTGGAATAAGTCATACCTTCAAGTACTGTTTTCTCTTCTGAAGATAAATCCTCACCTCGATTGGACTTCTCTATTAAAGATTGCTCTATCTCATCATATCGTTTTAATTTTTTCTCTGGCGGAACAATGTCAAAGCCCAGAACGAAACTTGTTGTAAACGGAGCATTTTTAGAATGGCTTGTACGGAAGTCATCCGGGCTCGTGAAGTTAGGTATCATAACAGATACTCGCATATATGCCGTTTCATATATAAACGGGCCGATGCCACGGAGGAACATTATTATTGAGTTATCCGTACACAACTTTGATTTATCGTTTTTCTCTTCTCGATTATCGAAAACGACGTCGCCTGGTCGATAGGATATTACGAGAACGGTATTCATTCCAGTTCGGGGTACAGTGTCGCCATCTTTATTTATATAAAGGAGAGCATCGTAAGGCTTAAATGCCAACACGTCAGACGGAGATTCGATAACCTCAGTTTTCTCTGTACGTCCAAACTCACCACGACTTACAATGGTCATCGAGCCTATATCAGTAAGAGATATGTTAAGCAGTTCCTTGATGATATAGCCAAGAGTAATCGGCTCATCTTTTGAGGAGCGTTTTACCGACATCTGCTGATGCCGGAATTTTGCTTCGTTCATAAGGAACGAACCCCAGAACCAATCATCCGGGTTCAAATTAGGTTCCAGAGGTGTCTCCGTTTCCTCAGATTTATTCTTTTTTGAAAAGCGATCGAATAATCCCATATTAAGGTTGAATTATAGTGAGCGTTCTATTGTCTCGTTGTCCGGTGAAATATTTATCAAGGACGCGAGCGAATACATCGTTTGGTGAAACGATGTCGAAGAGCGTCATCGATGAACGGAGTTTCATCGCGTCAATGCTACCGAAAACCTCGCGTGCATCATCCGTTGGTAGATCGAGGATAGCCTCTAATACCTCCCTCAGCCGTTGCCCCAAGATAGGCTCCGACAGATATGCCGTAGTCTCCTCCGTTCCTGATAATCCATAGAGTTTTGAGATGTTGGAATGTCCGAGATGCCTGAGCTGAGGGAAGATATACCACATCCAGTGAGAACGCTTCCTACCATCCTTCAACTCATTCAGTGCTAGCCGATAGTCTCTTTCCTGCGCTACAATGAATCTATTTAGATTATATTTATCTGACTCCATACGCAATGACATTATTCAAACTTGTACTCATAACATTTTCCAGAAATACGTTTGACATTTCCCACTACATTATTATATGTTACCATGAACTCATATTCCCAATTCGAAGGATACATTAACGAAAAAAATCATTATTGTATTCTTGCATCGTAAGGGTATTCTGTGATTATTGTCCTTCTTTTCTCATAAGAACAAGCACAAAGGAATAATCCTGCAATGATTAAAACCAAATATTTATTCATTTTATTCTATTGGAATAGAGGAAATACCTTCTTCAAGAAGGTGAATCAAACGAACACGATATGCAGATGCCTGTCTTGCAAAATTAGTAAACTCTTCAGATGATAATTGAGGCAGACCGGCTATTTCATTACTATATATGGCATTATTTACTTTCGCAGCTTGTTCGTCAAGCCAACCACCTATTTTAATATACTCATCTTGATGAGCTAGTTGAAAATCGTTCCCAGCTAACCAAAATGCAAGGGGGCAGTATGTCATAAAGAATGTTGTATTGTTCACAATCGTGGAGTAGCGGAATGCCTGTATCTCATTTTTTAGATTTTTGAAGAGAGCATTAGTCTTCGCGGCATTCATCATATTCATTTCTTGATTTTTTGCTACGAATGACGGTTCCCCGTCTGCATACTGAGTGCCAAGTTCCATGAAAATGCCGAAATTGGCATATGCAAATTGCTCAAAAGCAATAAGCAATCGAGCATTTTCAAATCCAGAACTTTTCAAAGAATCGATACTTGCGTAGGAGTCTTGCACGATCATTAGTGCGTTTTCAGCCGCTTCGGGATTTGTGTGTGTACCAATGACTGAAACGAAATATGACATTCCGTATGCAATCATATTCTGTATTTCATATAGCTTGGCAAGTTTTTCACCATTAGACATGGTTGGATGCTCCAGCAAAGCAGTTCCCAACGAGTCAACCTGAGAAGCGGCCCATTGCGTTTCGGTATCATCGCAAACCCTGGGGTACATCACACGTGCTACCTTTTGCCAGGCAATGACTTCCGGCTTTATTATTTCCTCATGGAAATTCCCTTTGAAAGCGAGAAAATTATCAGAAGAATCTGATGTTTCCAGACGGTTATTTCCTTTGCAGGATGTGCTGCACAATATGAAACACGTTACTAAAATTGAGGTAATATTCTTCAGTCTCATGGTTTAATCTTTTTGTAAGGAAAGGAAATAGTCATAATGTCTTCTTGCAGCATCTTTATCAATGTCATTAGCTAAATCCATTAACTTTTGCGACACAACAGGTTCATCCATCTGATGAGTAGCTGCCGCTCCAAGAATATATGCCGTTTCACTAATGTCCTATTTAATGATTTATTATTTTACAATACTAACCTTATTAATCTCTACAAATTTATATATCCATTCTTGAAAAAAGTAAACTTTACCATTTCCCAGATCCTATGATAATAGTATCTGAATTTAGTGGGACTGTTATAGTAAGTGTTCGATCCTCTCCCTCCGGTTCTCCGGGTGGTGCAGGAATTTCATTTCCCCATATCGCAGAAAAATAATAGCCATTACTCGTTCTACTCCACTTCCCTGTTTTCACAAGGCTATCCAATAAAGCATAATCCGGACGCTCATTAAGCAACACACGAGTTGTACTGTCATAGTCTCCCAAGAAAGATTTTTCACCTTGTTCATAAGATATGACGCGATCGATATCGAATTTCATATCGGTTATTCGTTCGATTCTCTTAGGATTTGAGAAATAGTAATCATCTCGTGTTCGCGTTATTATTGAAAAAAAGTCTGGGCATATCACAACAATCACAATAAACAGCCCTATTGCTATAAGCGCATAAATAACTATAAACAAAGGCGATATTAACATCAAAACAATCCTTAGCCACTTCTTCAGCATTCCCCACCGATTAGTCAAGTATAGAAAAAGAGGTGACAAAGTAAGCCATGATAATATACACCAAAAGATTTTAACATTTACCGACATTATCTGTTTCTTTTGCTTCTAAAATTATCCCATCTATTCTTTTATATCTTGGCACACTGCATACTAATTTCCAATACATTCTCTATATGTATATTTCAACTTCCAGGTTCCTGGCAGTGAGCCCAATTTTGAAAAAATCCAGCATACAGTATCTTTGAATTCTGAAGAAACGGGCAGTGGATAAACTGTAATATCGGTGAGACATTCAATATATGCACCAAATTCCGGATACTCTTCATAAATCTCCGTTAATGCGTCATGATCTTCTACGGGAATAGGATAATGTTTCACGATTTTTCTTGCAGTTTCCAAATCCCCTGCGTTTACTGTCCATCGCATCATTTCATAAAAAAGCGATACAGATGCATGACCAACATTATGTGAATCGAGAAAATTCCTAAATGCCGTTATAAATTCCTGTGAATTCTGATTATCTCCATTCAAAACTCCCTCATATTTTTTAGCAATACTCTCCCATACCGGAAGCGATTTCTGCTTAGTACCGTAATACGAATCGATACAAAGCCTCATTGCCTCGAAATAAGTTTTTGGAGAAACCTGAGCATCCTCATCGTTCAGGATTCCCCACAACTTATCAAAATCCTTACGACTATCACTCGGAATTACAAACTTTTCCCAAAACATCCTATCATTCCTTTTCACAGTGTCTATAAGTCTCTTATAATATTTCTCATCCATAATTAGATAGTATTTTATCCATTTAGTAATTATGTAGTATAAAACTGATTGGTGAGCTGAAGCATCATCTCGTTATGTCTTTTCACACCTTCTATATTCAGATTTTATTCAATCATTATTAAATCTGATATTTCAAAGGAGATAACATGGCTGAAGAGGAGCTCCTGCACCGCAAGAAGACATGTTAATCTCTCAAGCCAATTGACCATTGGAAATTTCCTTTCGGAAAATTATAATGCAAATGTAAAACGACAATGCGAACTCTATGTACGTCAAACCCGATAAAGTTCAAACATCGACTCTATTCTCTATTCAACTGAATTGATAATGTTCGGCTTCGATAAAGCTTTAAGTTCACCGCCAAACGAACATAACTCGCAGATAAGCTCTTAGTTTTCCGTACATTTGACAGAAAACAGAGAGCCGTTTGAAGGAACAAAATATTTTCTCGTAAGGATTTTTTCACTCTTCATTCTTTCTTTATCGAATCTATATTGGATCCGATTAAGTCTGGCATATATCACATACGAGTCTACCGAACTTGTAATAGTTATTTAATGCGTTTTCTACCGTCATCTTTAAGTTCAATCTTATCAATTACTTTTGGACCAATATTCGGTTTTCGAACATTCGAGAAGTCAGTTTTTGCAAATTCAATAAGTTCTTCAGAGACAGGAAACCCTTGATTCACACCATTTACGAACCAACATAAAAAAGATGTGATAGAAAGAAAAGCTCGACTTGGATTGGCATAAATATTCTTTAGTCTTTTTTTCTCTGGTTCTGTCATATTATTTCCTCGGTGATTGAGATTTCGCAGAGCATATATCTCGCCAAAGAGATTATTTTCCTCAACAAATTGATTGAACTGGGAATTTGTAAGACATCCTTTATGGCATATGAAATAATTGATTGACTTAAATTTATCAAGCACCCATTGCTGAGACAAAGTCTCCTTTGATTTTGCCGGAGCATCGTGCATAAACAATAATTGAGCAACAGTATATGTAGATTTCAAGTTACGATTAAAGACTACAGGATTGTAACTATCGACATAGCAAAGAGCATCCATCATTGTGCGGAACACCTCGGACAAAGTATTGTCCGTGCTTATCCGATTTATAATACATTCTATTTGCTGAAAAACAGCAAAGCCAAATTCACCAATATTGTTACGTCGCCGCCAATGTTCCATCTTTACAAAATCAGAAATGAGTTGGGATTTTATATCGGTAATGACAAAATCCTTGTAGAACTCTTTTGCTTGATATTGAAGTATACTTTCGATACATTGCTCATGTATGTCTGAAATCCTTGAATCAGATACTGGCGTAAGAATTTTACACAAATCTTTCGCAAACCAAGCGTTTGCCGGATTTGAAAGTATTCTATTTTTCAAAAAAACCAACAGTTTTTTAAGATATTCTTTGTTAGTGTCTTGTTCCATTATGGTAAAATTGAGAGGTCAAAGTTTGATTTCACCAATCGAGCCAAAAGACCCTCTTGATTGTGAGATTCAATTATACCCATTTCATCGTTAAGATCAAGTTCTGGGAATGTTGCGGCAAGATTAATGACAACATCTTTAAGCTCGGAAGAAACAATTACATTGTTCGATTTCTGCTCAACCGTCTTATAATTGCCCAAAGGTTTGTGCAGCAAATAGCCTACTCGCATTTCGTCATACATAACAGACTGCATTTGTTTATCTTGAAGTCTGTGAGATTCAACTGGCGAAACCGTGCGCGTTAAAGAAATCTGAACGTTTTCTGGCATATTATTTACATCAAGATTCTTGCTGACAGCTACGACAAAACGTCTGCCTTGAAAAGAGAAAAAGCCATAAGATTTT
>DAWBVG010000214.1:0-4434 GCA_052279865.1 Muribaculaceae bacterium | reverse complement strand
GATGTGTATAAGAGACAGGCCGAAGCCGCATCCTTGAGGACTGACATTGATTCTATATCGGTAGGATTCACAGTGTTGATGCCGGCTTCCATGCCGTCGATAATCACGAGAGGATATGCTTCGTTGAGTGTTCCAACACCACGCACTCGGATGCTGGCGTTGTCATCGCCCGGCTGATTGCCTGTCGAATTCACGTTTACACCCGAAGCCAGACCTGCCAATGCCTGCGACACATTGGTAATAGGGCGCGTCTCCGATATCTTATTGACATTGATGGCTGATACTGACCCCGTAAGATTCACCTTTTTCGCCTGTCCGTAACCTACAACGACTACTTCATTCAGCGAAACGTCACTCTCTTTCATCACGATTTCATAATTCGACTGCTTCCCGTCAACTTTGATCTTAGCCGGCAGCATTCCTACATAGGAAACCTCTAATGTATTGCCCGGAGCTGCTTTCAAAGAAAAACGACCTTCAAGATCAGTGGCACAGGCTTCCTTTGATTCTTTTACTCTTATTGTAGCTCCGATAAGGGGCTCGCCGTGAGTGTCTGTGATAATACCGGTAATGATTCGTGCGTTGGCAGAGGTGGGAGAAATACTTTCTGTTGCAGGCGGGGCTCCTGACGCAACCACATTTCCAAAGGAGACCATGGTAAGACTTATAAGCAATCCTAAGCAAAATCGCTTACCCGACAGAGCCTTTCGATAGGTTTTTGTATTCTGTTTCATAAAATCGGTAGTTGAATTCTTGATGTTTTTAAATCTGAGATCCCAATCTTGACATTTTGTCGGATGGGATCTCAAAGGTTAACGATATTCGGTCAATGCTTAAATGCAGCGTAAAATTATCTCAATTTGATATCTACTGCGACATAAAATCGTACTGAAAAAGCATAAAAATTGTCCTCGCGCCCAATATCTACCTAATCGTGTGCTTTTAAGTATTATTTGTTCGTACTTATCGGATGATTTGACCGGGTAGTTGCAAATTTAATACTTTATTTTTGCATCGTCAATTAAAACAAACTGAAGATATTCGAGGAAATCGCCATGAATGCATTTTTAACTAAACAATGTTTTTTTAACTAAATTAGACCATTAAATGAAAAGCAAGCTAATAATATTATGTGGAGCTTTATTGGTTCTGACAACAGGATGCCGTGTGTCGCACACCTCATCCACTTCTCGATCCTCTCAGGCTGCCATAATTAATGCCAGGCAACAGATTGCCCGGCAGCTTGTGGCTATGGAGGCAAAAAGCAAATCCTCAGATCTGCTTCTGCCGGTGACTGTTAAACGGAACCGCTATGCCACGGCATATTTCAAATATGACGACTGGAGAAGTGGTTTCTTCCCCGGAACTCTTTGGTATCTATACGAACTGACCGGAGATGCTTCCCTCTTGAAGTCCGCAAAAAAATATACTGATGCCTTGACTGATGCCCAGCACCTGAAGTCGCATCACGATATCGGATTCATAATTAACTGTTCGTTTGGCAACGGTCGGCGTTTCACCGACAAAGGTCAATATGAAGAGATTATGGTGCAGGCGGCACGCAGCCTGTGCACCCGTTTCCGTCCGAAAGCGGGAGTGATTCAAAGTTGGAATCTTGATCCCGACTCCTGGATGGGGAAAAGAGGATGGTCGTGCCCTGTCATTATTGATAATATGATGAATTTGGAATTACTCTATGAGGCTTTCAAGATTTCAGGAGACTCCACTTTCTATAAAGTAGCCACCTTACATGCCAATAAAACTCTCAAGGAGCATTTCCGCCCCGACGGCAGCTGCTATCACGTGATCGACTACAATCCCGAAAATGGGAAAGTGCTTCATCGCCAGACAGCTCAGGGATATGCCGATGAATCAGCGTGGTCGCGCGGTCAGGCATGGGCAATCTATGGATTCACGATGTGTTACCGCGAAACGGGCAACCGCCGATATTTGAATCAGGCGATAAAAACATTCCACTTCATGAAGAATCATCCCAATATGCCCGCTGACCGGATTCCTTATTGGGATATGGATGCTCCCGAAATACCGACAGAGCCACGCGATGCATCAGCCGCTGCCATCATGGCATCAGCATTATATGAGCTGACCACTGCCGATGCTGCGCACGCTAAGGAATACAAACAATACGCCGATTCGATAATGAATTCTCTCGCTATGGCTGAATACACGGCGACACCGGGAGAAAACGGTCTATTCGTTCTGAAACATTCAACCGGTTCAATACCTCACGACAATGAGATTGACGTACCGTTGAATTATGCCGACTACTACTACCTCGAAGCGTTGAAACGCAGACAGGATATCGAAAGAGCCCTTTGATTTCAATGGATCTAACAAAATCGTTAACTATATTTAATTCGTTACTAAACCATTCATTATGAAAGCAAAATTTTTACTCCTCTCCCTTGCCGTCTGCGCATCATTATCATCGTATGCCGAAGAAGCGGATTACTCAAATGCTATCCAAGTAAAGATAAAGAACGATTCCGGACTCGTTGTTGGCGGCACGACAGATCAGCCAATCCTCGTAGAACCTGACGACAATGACGACAGCCAGGTGTTCTATATGGTTCAAACCTCTTATAATAACAGAACGGACGGGAACCCCGCCACTTACCCCGGTTTCTATCTGATTCAAAAATCCTCCGGCAAATATCTCATTCAAAACAGTTGGGACGGCACAAAATATCAGGGTACCACAGCATATACAGATGATAAAACCAAATATGAATATCCTGCAGCAAAAGAGGGTAACTGGGTGCCAAATGACGACGCAACCAAAAATTTTAATAATAAAAGCCACTCCCAGATCGATATGAATTATCTCCGCGCGCTATGCGCAATCGATGAAAACAATGATGCTATTAAAGATATAGCTAAAGTCATTGTGGGGACATCCGTGGGTACGGTTCACAAAGATACGGAAGGTGTGGCAAGTGCCGGTTTCAGAATCATAATATACAGATACACAGGTGATGTATGGCTGCGCGGTCCCGGCATCAGCGGTACAAGCGGAGACTGGAACAATGGTGTCAAACTTGAAAAAGATGAAGCAAATCCCGGAATCTATTATCATGACGGAATTAATATAAATGATAATACAAAGGGTTTACGTCTGAATTTGCAGAATGAAAACGATACATACACACTAAATTTATCGGCTATACCGAATCAGGAACCTGATGCAAATAAGCCGGCGAACAATAAAGTTTCCTTTGATTCTGCAAATGGGCATAACATCCGATTCGTTCCCTGGCAATTTGGTCATATGTGGCAGGCTAAGAATAGTGGTGTAACTCCCCTTACTGTCGATCTTAACAATATGAAGCTCTCTTTGGCAAAATATAACCCAATACCGACAGGCATTGAATCAATCGAAGCTGAAGAGAATGCTCCTGTTCACTACTATAACCTTCAGGGCGTTGAGGTTGCCAACCCTGAAAACGGCATATTCATCCGCGTCTCAGGCAACAAAGCTACAAAAGTTGTCGTTAAACATTAGTTTTAATTAGAATTTGCATTCTATGAGATTTATAAAACAACTCCTTATCGCAGCATTTGCCGTCTCAACGATCAGCGTGGGATATGGCAAGGAAACCAGATCGGCTGCCAAGCCTAACTCTCTCCTGATTGCCGACCCCACAATAATGCTCGATGGCGACTACTATTACCTTTACGGCACTTCCCTTTCCAATGGTTTTCAGACTTACCGGTCTACTAACTTAGAGGACTGGGAAGGACCGTTAGGCAACATCACCGGCAATTACGTTCTCAAAAAAGGAGAATCCTGCCATGTGGAGAAACGATTTTGGGCTCCACAGGTATTCAAATATAAGGATAAATACCATATGTTTTATGCCGGTGACAATTACCTCGTGCATGCAACTGCGGATTCGCCATTGGGTCCTTTCCGCGAAAATACGATGAAGGCAATTCCTGCAAAAGAGGAAGAGATAGACCCGTTTGTATTTTTCGATCATGACGGCACACCATATATTTATTGGTCAAATCGCGTTTCCGGCACTCAAAGTATTCTTGGAGCGCAGATGACCGATGACCTCGAAAATATCAAACGAGACACGCAGAAAACTTTGTTCAAATGGTATACCACAGGATGGGAAGTGGCAAATCCGGCAAACCACAGAATAGTAGAAGGTCCGGCAGTCATCGAGCATGATGGCACATACTATATGCTCTATTCAGCCAATGGCTGCGATGATGTGGAATATGCCGTCGGTGTGGCAACTGCTACCTCTCCTTTAGGACCGTGGACAAAAACGAAATCTCCCATAATCTCAGCGGAAACAGTAAAAGAGAATGGTCCGGGTCATGGCGATATCTTTTACGATAAAGAGGGACGGTTGATGTATGTGTTCCATGTTCATCATGATGATGCTACGGTCTACCCCCGAC